>JAAZDZ010000156.1 GCA_012512545.1 Alcaligenaceae bacterium
ATTGCCGGTTTACTGGGCACATCCAATGGCGAACTGAGTCTGGCGCTAAGCCGAGGCACCATCAGCCGTTTTCTGATGGAAGCAGCGGGCCTGAACATTGCCAACGTTATTTTCGTCAAGCTGTTTGGCGATGAGCAGGTGATGCTGGAATGCCTGGTCGCTGATTTCGCCGTTAAGGAAGGGGTGATGCAGACTCGTCTTTTCGTGCTTGAAACCGAAGACGCCATTGTGACCATGGAAGGCAGCGTCAGCCTGAAGAACGAGACGTTGAATCTGGATATCCGGCCGCAGAATAAGACACTGCGTATTTTTACGCTGCGCTCGCCGCTTTACGCGAAAGGAAGTTTCAAGCATCCGGACGTTGGGGTGCAGGCTGGACCGGTGGCTGCGCGTGCGGGCGCCGCCGTTGCCTTGGGGGTGATTGCCACGCCTTTGGCAGCGCTGGTGCCCCTGCTGAACGTCGGCAGCGGGGACGACCATGCATGCTCCGCGCTGGGCGAGAAAGAAGATTGAAACCACGATGCTGCAAAGTTATTCTTCGGTGTCGATATGGCGCTCCATCCGCCGCACACTCACCAGGATGAACAGTGCTGCCACCGTACCCAGGATAGCGGTAGTTTCGCTGCCCATGCCCGCAGCGATGCCAATGGCCGCGGCAACCCAGATGCTTGAAGCAGTGGTCAGCCCCTTAATGACAGCATGCTCGCTTTGTTTAATGATGGCGCCCGCACCTAAAAAACCGATGCCGGTAATAATGCCTTGCAGCACCCGGCTGGCATCAGCGATTTCCATACCGGCACGCAAAGGTACGAGTATGAACAAGGCCGCACCCAGCGATACCATCATGTGCGTTCGCAGGCCCGCCTCCTTGCCCCGGCGTTCCCGGTCATAGCCGATCAGAGCACCCAGAAGGGCTGCTATGCCCAGCCTGACACAGATGATGGTGAGTTCGGACAGATTGGGAACATCGGAGAATTCCCGAGCCAGAGCAGACCAGATACTTGACATATTCAACATCCTGAACAGGGTGGTTGGCCGTACGGGTTAGAATGGCAGTCTTTCTTTTTTCCTACACATATATACGGCCATGCGTCTGCTCATTGCGCTTTTGTTACCCTGGCTTACCTTCTTTACGATCGGAAGGCCGATTGCAGGCATTATCTGCCTGGTGTTGCAGATTTCTCTGATCGGCTGGCTGCCTGCCGCTTTGTGGGCGGTGTACGCCCTGGGCCAGTACAAGACCGATAAGAAAATCGAAAAGGCGTTGCAGCAAAAATAAGACATGGGTTCGCCATCCACACCGCGCCTGGCGCTCAGGGGAATCACCAAGCGCTACCCGGCTGTCGTTGCTAACGACGAAATCGATCTCACAGTCATGCCAGGCGAGATCCACGCCATCTTGGGAGAGAATGGGGCCGGCAAGTCCACGCTGATGAAAATCATCTATGGTGTGACGCGCCCCGATTCCGGCACCCTTCACTGGAACGGCGAAGAAGTGCAGATTGCCAGCCCGGCGGCCGCTCGCCAGTTGGGAATTGGCATGGTGTTCCAGCACTTTTCCCTGTTCGATACGCTGACTGTCGCCGAGAACATCGCTCTGGGCCTGCCCGGCCGGCACAATATGGCCGAGCTTGAGCAGCGTATTGTGCAGAAGGCGGCTCAGTACGGTCTGCATCTCGAACCACAGCGGCACGCGCATACTTTGTCAGTCGGCGAATGCCAGCGCGTCGAAATCGTGCGCGCTCTATTGGGCGAACCCCAACTGCTTATTCTGGATGAGCCGACTTCCGTCCTGACGCCCCAAGCGGTTCAGTCGCTGTTCCAGACGCTGCGCCAGTTGGCTGCAGAAGGTTGCAGCATTCTCTACATCAGCCACAAGCTGGACGAAATTCGCCAACTCTGCGACCGTTGCACCGTGGTGCGCGGCGGCCGTGTGACAGGGGTGTGCGATCCTCGCCAGGAAACCGATGCCAGTCTTTCGCGCCTCATGATAGGCAGCGAGCCCCTGCCGGTGCGCCATAGTGGGCGCGCAGCGGGGCGCGTCACACTTTCTGTGCGCGGGCTCACACTCCCGCGGGCACATCCGTTCGCCACGCCGCTGGTTGATATCAGCTTCGATATGCGGGAAGGTGAAATATTGGGTGTGGCAGGGGTGTCAGGCAACGGCCAGCAAGAACTGCTTGCCGCTCTGGCAGGCGAAGACCGCCGGGTGCCGAATGAGGCGCTGCTGTATGAGGGCAAGCCGGTCGGTCATACTTCGGCAGCCTGGCGGCGTGCGCAAGGGTTGGGCTATGTGCCTGAAGAGCGCCTGGGGCGGGGCGCTGTGCCCGATCTTTCGCTGGCTCAGAATATGTTGTTGTCTCATCAGAACCGGCAGACCTTGCAACGTGGTTTCATTCGGCGCTCGGCACTGCGCTCGCTGGCCGATGGCATTATCGGTCGCTTCGGGGTCAGGGCGCGGGGGGCACAGGCCTCGGCTTCCAGCCTGTCCGGCGGCAACCTGCAAAAATATATTGTGGGGCGCGAAGTAACTCGACAACCACGCGTCCTGTTGGTGGCGCAGCCCACTTGGGGGGTGGATGTCGGCGCAGCCGCACAGATTCGTAGTGAGCTCCTCGCCTTGCGGGATGCGGGGTGTTCGGTACTGGTGATTTCCGAAGAGTTGGACGAATTGTTCGAGATTTCTGATCGTCTGATGGTCATGGCCAAGGGCCGTGTTTCGCCGGCGCTGCCTACCAGTGAGGCATCGTTGGATCTGATTGGCCGTTGGATGAGCGGCTTGTGGGGCGAGGAGGCTGAAAATGCTCAGGCTTGAACGCCGTGCTCAGCCTTCCAGGTTGATGGCTTGGTGCTCGCCGTTGCTGGCGGTGGCACTAACTGCCCTCTGTGGCAGCATTTTGTTCATGGCAGTGGGTAAAGATCCCATCGCCAGTCTGCAGGTTTTTTTCCTTGAACCCATTAAAGATCTGCACGGCTGGGCGGAAGTCGGCATCAAGGTAGCCCCGTTGCTCATGATTGCAGTCGGCCTGTCCATTTGCTTCAGGGCGAATGTCTTCAATATCGGTGCGGAAGGCCAGTTGGTGGTGGGTGCGATTACGGCAGGCGCTTTGGTGCTATACCTGGATGACGACGGCAATGGGGGTTTCTGGCTGATCTCTCTCGCCCTGCTGGCCGGTGTTGCAGGAGGCATGGCCTGGGCAGCGATTACCGCCGTGTTGCGTGACCGCTTCAATGCCAATGAAATCCTCGTCTCCTTAATGC
>JAAZDZ010000157.1 GCA_012512545.1 Alcaligenaceae bacterium
GGCACAGTCACGCCAAATTTCTTCAGCAGTTCCTTGCCTTGATACTCGTGAATTTTCATTGATTACCTATCAGACGTAGAAATGGTTTTAACGTGATGCCGCAGCGCATGCGTGCATGTGTAAGCGACGCCATGAGCTTAGTCTTCGGTCACCGGCGTGACATACCACTTAGGATAAAACTCTTTGACAACGGGGCCATCTTCCCGAAGGGCGTGACACCCATCAATTTGAAAGGGGCGCTGCGCGTCTTCCCCGGCCTGGCGATCCTCGCGCCGCTTGTTGGACAAAGCCTGAATAGCGACGGTTGGCAGAACGTAAGACAGTTCCGTCATGTGACTACAGCCCTGCGAGCGCCCATAGCGGCGCCTGACCGTATCGCGAAAGCCTTTGAGCAGATTCATGCCCACCAGCCCTTCATATGCAGGCTCAATGGCGGTGCAGTTCTGGGCATACGGCGCAGCATCGTAGGCCGCCTGGGCGGCGGTGATGATGAAGCTTTCGTTGAACGTGACGCGCAAATGCATATGGTGAATGGGATCGCCTGCATAGTGCGTGCCGACCCGGCGTTCAAAATCATAATGCTTGACATCAATGAGCTCGGCTTCGAGATCCCATTGACCATCCGCGCGGGCGTAGGCATCGACCCGCAGGGTGCGGGTATGCAAAGCTTCGCGTTCAACTTCTGGTGCAGGCAAAGGCATGGGGCAGGAACTGGCCTATCGGACAAAACGCTTAAGTATAGCGCAGGCGCTATTTCTGGAAAGTGGCAGCGGGAGAGAAAATTCAGCCGGGCGCATCGTCGAAAAAAGAGTCGTCGGGCAAATGGCTGTCGGCCTCAGACAGAATACGGCGCACGGAATCGGCGGTGAAACCACGCGCCGCCATGTAGCGCACCTGTTTGGCATATTCCCTGGCATCGCCCGGCGGTGCGCCGAAACGCTTTTCCCATACCGCACGGGCCCGTTCGAGTTCGGTGGAACGCAGCTTTCCGGCGATTTCATCCAGGGCATCTTCGGGGAGTTCATGCTGGCGGAGTTCCTGCATGATGCGCCGCATTCCATGACGGGAAGCGCGCCGGTGCACCAGACTTTCCGCGAACCGTTCCTGGGACAGCCAGTCGTTGCGTTCGAGATCGTCAAGCAGGGCTTCGAGTTCGGCGGGCTCTTCGCAATGCGGCGCCAGCTTGCGCCGCAGTTCAGTGCGGGAATGCTCCCGCCGCGAAAGCAGGCCGATGGCCCGCGCTTTCAGAGAGGGTTTGCCACCCACTTGCGCCATATTCTTTCTTCAAACCTTTTACATCAAAAAAAACAGGCAGCCTGCGCGAACAAAGACGCAGAAGCTGCCTGCCGGAGCGCGCCTGCGGGGGATTTATTCGCCCGCTTCGGCAGCAGCGCCGGGTGCCTGGCTGGCTACCGCCGCCTGCTGTGGCGCAACCCCGAGTTTTTCCCGCACGCGGTTTTCGATTTCAAACGCCATTTCAGGGTGTTCTTTAAGGTATTCGCGAACGTTGTCCTTGCCCTGGCCGATGCGGGTGCCATCGTAGCTGTACCAGGCCCCTGCCTTATCGACAATGCCAGCCTGAACGCCGAGATCAATGATTTCGCCTTCGCGCGA
>JAAZDZ010000158.1 GCA_012512545.1 Alcaligenaceae bacterium
ATATTGACCCCTTCCGCGCCCAGCGCCAGCGCCGCCGCCATGCCTGCACCCGTAGCGATGCCGCCCGATGCGACAATTGGCACGCTCAAGGCACGCACCGCCATGGGAATGAGCACCAGCCCCGACACATCGTCTTCACCCGGATGGCCTGCGCATTCAAAACCGTCGATGGAAATGACATCCACGCCCGACCTCTGCGCCGACAGAGCGTGGCGCACCGAAGTGCATTTGTGCACAACCTTGATACCGGCTTCTTGCAGGCGGCCCAGGTATTGCACCGGATTATTGCCTGCGGTTTCCACAATTTTGATGCCTTGCCCGATGATGGCGTCGATATATTCATCGTAAGGCGGCGGCGTCTGTGTTGGCAGGAAGGTCAGGTTCACGGCGAACGGCGCGTCAGTCAGTTCCTTGGTGTGGCCGATTTCCTGATACAGGCTTTCAGGCGTGGGCTGCGTCAGGGCTGTCAGCACCCCCAACCCACCGGCGTTGGACACGGCAGCCACCAACTGGCTGCGCCCCACCCACTGCATGCCCCCTTGGATAATGGGGTAGCGGATGCCAAGCAGCTCGGTAATACGTGTTTTCATAATCTTCCTTTTTTACCTTCCTGTTATTCAAGCGCAGTCGATAAGGCGAACCCTACGGCGGCGGCGCGCACGGCCTGACGGTCGCCTTCAAACACCCGGGTTTCGGCGCGGGTCACCACACCCTGCCCGGCGCGGGCCGCGAACCCGAAACATACCATGCCGACAGGCTTGCCCGGTGTGGCGCCATCCGGCCCGGCAATGCCGGTTGTGGAAATGGCCAGATCGCTGAGCGGCGCGCTTGCGAGAACCCCGGCCGCCATTTCCATGGCCGTTTCTTCGCTGACCGCGCCAAAGCGTTCCAGCGTGGCCGCATGCACATTCAGCAGATCCTGCTTGGCGGCATTGCTGTAGGAAACAATGCCACGATCGAACCACTGACTGGAGCCGGGCGTGTCAGTCATGGCTGCCGCAAGCAGGCCACCGGTGCAGGATTCCGCGCATGAAAACATCCACCCTTTGCTGACCAGATGTTCTCCCAGCTCGCGCGCCAGCCGGGTAATTTCTTCGTTCATGAAAAGGCTCCCAGGGCAACCAGAATGGCCATGACCAGCAAACTGTATGCTGCCGCAAAAATATCATCCAGCATGACGCCGAAACCACCGCGCACGCGAACATCGAAATAGCGCACGGGTTGCGGCTTGGCAATATCGAAAATCCTGAACAGCACAAAGGCGACTGCCTGAGCCGCCAGCGTATCGGGCGTCAGCCACAACACCAGCCAGAAAGCCACGATTTCATCCCAGACCATGCCGCCGTGATCGGAAACGCCCAATGCCCGGCCTGTGCGTTCACATGCCACGCAACCGATGGCAAAGGTGATTAAAAGCACGGCAAGAATCACCGTATCGGGCCGCCCCTGCAGCAGCATCACCCACAGCAGCCAGGCAAACAGAGTGCCCCAGGTTCCCGGCGCGGGGCGCAGCAGGCCGCTGCCAAAGCCAAAGGCGACCATGCGCCAGAGGTTCTGAAATACCCAGCCCGGCGGCGGGTTGGCGGATGAAGAAAAATCGGGGGGGTTATTGAAATCGCGCATATCAGCCAAAATGATCGAAGCCGGCGTAGCCTTCTTTACCCAATGGAACGGGAGCCGCAGAAACATGGATGCCCTGGCCTGGCCTGATGCGGCCGATTATGCGGGCCTCTATGCCATGCCGCAAGGCCAGCGCCTTGATATCGGCGCGCGCAGCGGCGTCAGCGGTGAAGCAGAGTTGGTAGACATCTCCCCCATTCAGCACGGCGCGCTGCACGATGGCGGCGTCCAGCTCTTTCAGGGCAGGATGCGCAGGCACAAGGGAATAATCAAGATCGGCACCGCAGCCGCTGGCCTTGAGGATATGGCCAAGGTCTTGCAATAAGCCATCGGAGATATCAATGGCCGCGCGAGCCAGGCCGGACAAGCCCGAACCGAAGGCCACAGGGGGCTGCGGCCGCTCAAGCCAGGGGCGCAGCGTATCAAGCAAAGCGGCATGCTCCGGGTACTGGCCTTGCAGCAGTTCGAGCGCAACATGTGCCGCACCCAGGCTGCCGGTCACCCAGATATCGTCGCCCGGCTTAGCAGCCGAACGCTTCAGCGCCGCGCCTTCAGACACTTCGCCCATGGCGGTCACACTGATGATGACGCCCGCTACGCTACGCGTGGTATCGCCCCCGACCAAAGGGCAGCCAACCTCATCGGACAGCGCCCGGAAGCCGCGCGAGAATTTTTCCAGCCAGGCTTCATCGACGCGGGGCAGCGACAGCCCCAGCACGCACCCCAGTGGCCGCGCACCCATGGCGGCAAGATCGGAAACATTGACGGCCAGAGCCTTGTGGCCCAGCGCTTCGGGGCAGGTATCGGGAAAGAAGTGGCGGCCTTCCACCAGAAGATCGGTGGTGACTGCGAGCCGGTGGCCTGGCGATACAGGCAACAGGGCGCAGTCATCGCCCACGCCCAGGATGCCGGGCGGAGCAGGCCAGTCGAAGTACCGGCCGATCAGGGTGAATTCGCCGCCCAAAGCCCGCCCTCCGCGTCAGCGGCGACTGGCCGCCTGAACCTCGAGGGGGCGAAGATCGACAGCCAGTTTATCCAGCACGCCATTGACGAACTTGAAGCCATCGGTGCCGCCAAAGGATTTGGCCAGCTCAACTGCTTCGTTGATGACGACCTTGTAAGGCACTTCGATATGATTCAACAGCTCATAGCTGCCTATCAGCAGAATGCCGTGTTCAACGGGAGACAGTTCTGCCAGCGGGCGGTCAACGTGCGGCATAAACCCTTCGCGCAGGGACGGCGCATCGCGCAATACCCCATGCAGAAGGGTTTTGTACCATTCGGCGTCTGCATCGCTGAAATCGTCGCTATCGCGAATATGTGCGTCGATGTCGCCCGCGTCCTGCAGGCCTTCATCGCCGCGCAGCAGCCAGGCATACACGCCCTGCAGGGCGAACTCGCGCGCGCGGCGGCGCGCGCTGCGAGCGTTGCTGCGCGAAGCGCCACCTGCGGCGCTTCGGGACTTACTCGTCGTCAAGATCGTCTTCCTCGTCGTCGTAGTCGTCGTCATCGTCAGACTCGGGTTCCAGCGCGGCGACCAGATTGGCCATTTCAATCGCCGCGCGGGCGCAGTCGCGGCCCTTTTCTTCGGCGCGCACTTCGGCTTGCTCTTCGGTTTCGGTAGTCAGCACGCCGTTGGCGACCGGAATGCCGGTTTCCAATGCAACGCGGCTGATGGCCGAAGCGCTTTCATTGCTGACGATTTCAAAATGGTAGGTGTCGCCGCGAATGACGGCGCCCAATGCAATCAGGGCGTCGAATTCGAACGTTTCGGCCATCTGCGCCAGAGCAACGCCCATTTCCAGGGCTCCCGGAACAGTCACCACCATGACATCGCGCTCGTCCACGCCAAGCTCGGCCAGTTCGGCCAGGCAGGCAGCGAGTTCGGTCTGGCCGATTTCCTCGTTAAAGCGGGCGCGCACGATACCGATGTGCAAGCCTTCGCCGTCCAAGTCGGGCAAGAGAGTGTAGGGATTCATAACCGGCTTCCTGTTCAGGAGTTTTGAGAAGGTTCGCTAATGTAACCCGTAATGGTAAGCGCAAAGCCCGTCATGCTGGGCATCTTGCGCGGACGCGCCAACAGACGCGCCTTACCGACTCCCAGATCGCGCATGATCTGGGCACCAATACCATAAGTTTTAAGGCCATAACGGCTTTCGCGATCGGGAATGGGTTCTGCGGCTTCGGCAGGAGCCTTCCAGGATTCAAAGTGAGCGAAGACGTTTTCGGCAGACCCCTGGCTATTGAGCAGGATGAGAACGCCTGAAGGCGCTGCGGAAATCGTGCGCAAGGCATCGCCCACCCCCCAGCTATGGTGGCCTTCGCCCTCGAACAGGACATCCAGCACTGTTGTGGGCTCGTGCACACGCACCAGCGTTTCGACATCTCGTTCGATATTGCCATGCACCAGCGCCAGATGAGCCGCGCCCGAGGAAAGGTCGCGATACGCTACGGCTTCGAAGCTGCCCCATGGGGTGGCCACGCGACGGGTGGCCAGGCGCTCGACCATGGATTCGTGTTCGCTGCGGTACTGGATGAGATCGGCGATTGTGCCGACCTTGAGGTTATGTTCCCGCGCAAACTCGACGAGGTCAGGCAGACGCGCCATGGTGCCGTCGGGCTTGAGGATTTCGCAGATGACGGCAGCGGGCGTAAGGCCAGCCATGCCGGTGAGATCGCAACCCGCCTCGGTATGCCCGGCGCGCACCAGCACGCCCCCTTTTGCGGCTTGCACCGGGAAGATATGACCCGGCTGCACGAGATCGGACGGCTTGGCGTCGCGAGCGACTGCCGCGCGGATGGTGCGGGCGCGATCCGCAGCGGAAATGCCGGTTTCCACGCCTTCAGCCGCTTCGATGGACATGGTGAAATTGGTGCCATAGCGCGTGCCGTTACGGCTGGCCATCAGCGGCAGATCAAGCTGGCGGCAGCGCTCTTCGGTCAGGGTCAGACAAACCAGGCCGCGCGCATGCGTGACCATGAAGTTGATATCGTCAGGCGTAACGAATTCGGCTGCCAGAACGAGATCGCCTTCGTTTTCGCGGTCTTCCTCATCCACCAGAATGACCATACGCCCGGCGCGCAGCTCGGCCACGATTTCAGTGACAGGGGAAATGCCGGTACCCACGGAGGGGCCGGTATCCAGTTCAGATAAATTGTTCATGCCAATAGCCTTCTTGAAAGTTGGCCCATTTTACCCCTTCCCCCAGGAATCCCCGCGCAACGTGAACCGCACTGACACCAAACGTCGCTGTAACCGTAAAAGAACAGTATGAAACTATACTGGCTGCTGTTTATGACGCCTTGAATACGACATCCGACATGCTGGAACGCGAAATCAAATTTCATGTACCGCCGCGACGCCGCGCCGGCCTCAAAGCCCGGCTGCGCAAGCTGAACGCCGACTCCATAGATCTGCACGCCCGTTATTACGACACCGCCACACAACGACTGGCCCAGGCAGGCATTGCCTTGCGCCTGCGGCGCGAAGGCGACAACTGGATTCAGACCATCAAGCTGCCCGGCCCCGATGAGCTTTCCCGCATTGAATGGAACCACCCGCGCCCCGAGGCCGTTCTCGACCTGAGCGTGTACGACGGCACCCATATTGAAGGCTTGATGGCCGAGCTGGGTAATCGTCTGATCTGCCGGTACATCACACATGTCACGCGGCTGAAAAAAGAAGTCCCTACGGCCTCGGGCATAGCGGAACTGGCCTACGACGAAGGCGCCATTCTGGCGGGCGGCCTGGCCCTGCCCATTCACGAACTGGAACTTGAAGGGGTTTCGGGGGAAGCCGCCGATCTTTTCAAACTATCTCGCGAATGGCTGCACGACCATGAACTGATTCTCGAACTGCGCAGCAAGGCCGCGCGCGGCGACGCCCTGGCATCGCTTGAGGTCGGCAGCCTTGGCGATACGCAGGCCACGGCCCTGAAACTGGCTTCCCAAGGCGGCAAACCCGCCAGATTGCCTGCTTTGGCCGCCGAGCATGTGCTGCGGCTTGCCGCGCCCGCACGGGCCGGGCAGCTCACGCTGGCGCCGGATGCCAGCCTGGGCGCGGCTTATCTGGAATGCGCCAACGACTGCGCCAGCCAGATCATCCGCAACAGCAGCTTTCTGGCTGGCGTGGATGGCATGAAAACCAGCCACGAACAGCGCATCGAATACGTGCATCAGATACGCGTCGGCATACGGCGCCTGCGTACCTGCTGGCAACTGTTCGGCAAGGCCGCTGAATGCCCGGATGATCTGCTGGAAAACCTCAAACACCATTTTCAGATATTCGGCCAGGCGCGCGACCTCGACGTGATCCAGACCGAACTGCTGCCGCGCTTGATCCACGCTGGCATGCCGCCCAACACCGCACCGGATACTCTGGAAATTTCCGACACCTCTTCCGCGCGCGCCGGGCTGACCGCCGCCCCTGAGTACCAGCAGGTCTTGCTGGATCTCCTGGAGCATCTGGTGCTATACGGCGACAAGCTGCCCAACGACCGCGCTTTGAACAAGCGCGCAGCGCCGCAGCTGTGCAAGCGCCTGAACATCTGGCTGAGCGATATCAAGAGTAAAGCCTCTGCGTTTCTGGAGGCTGACTGGGACGAACGCCACATGATGCGCAAGCGAGTCAAGCGGCTGCGCTATGGCATGGAGTTTTCCCAAGGGGCGCTGGACCCGGCCCGGCTTACCCCCCTGCGCAACGCCCTGATGTCGGCACAGAAAGCGCTGGGGCAGCTGAACGATTTATACGTTGCTGCCGAATATTACCGGGGGGCGGGCGCCAGGCATACCTCAGCCATGTTCGCCCTGGGCTGGCTGGCTGCCACCCAGGGCCACGAAGCCCAGGCTTCGCAGATGGCGCTGCAGCGTTTGTCGAAATCGGGCCGCTTCAGCCCCGCTGCAGTCAAAACACGCAAGCAGAAGCGCGGTTAACTGGCCTTTGCCGGGCGGCTTGAAGAACTCCGGCCCCCGGCCGGAGCTTCTCCGCCACGACACAGGGGCGCCTTCGGCGCCGTGTTGATATTGCCTCGCTTGACCTCGCCCTGAAGGACGAGGCTTGCGCTTTGGCGCGTGGTCAGTCGCCCAGCAAAGCGCTGGAAAATTCGCGGGCCACAAATGGCTGAAGGTCGTGCATGCCTTCGCCCACGCCAATCCAGTACACCGGTATGGGCCGCACGCCCTGGCTGCCCGCCGCCAGCGCCGCCAAAGCGCCACCTTTGGCTGTGCCATCGAGCTTGGTGACGATAAGGCCGGTCAGCCCGATCGCCGCGTCGAACGCCTTCACCTGCGAAATGGCGTTCTGCCCGGTGTTGCCGTCCACCACCAGCAGCACTTCGTGCGGGGCTTCGCCATCGGCCTTACCCACCACCCGTTTGATCTTCTTGAGCTCTTCCATCAGATGCAACTGGGTGGGCAGGCGCCCTGCGGTGTCTACCATCACCACTCCCGCCTGGCGTGCGCGGCCCGCATTCACCGCATCAAACGCCACCGCAGCCGGGTCGCCGCCTTCCTGGGCGACGACGGTCACGTTGTTGCGGGCGCCCCATTCCATCAGCTGTTCGCGTGCCGCCGCGCGGAAGGTGTCTGCCGCCGCCAGCAATACACTGGCACCCTGCGCCTGGAAGGCATGGGCCAGCTTGCCAATGGATGTGGTCTTGCCCGCGCCGTTGACGCCCGCAATCATCACCACCAGAGGCTTGGCGGAATTCAGCGGGAAGGTTTTCTCAAGCGGCTCAAGGTGTTCGGCCAGAATGGCCTGCAAGGCGGCCTTGACGGCCTGGCTATCGGTGAGCTTGTCTTTCTTTACGCGGGCCCGCAGGGCAGCAAGCAGCTTTTCGGTGGCTTCCATCCCCGCATCGGCCATGATGAGCGCGGTTTCCAGCTCTTCGAAAAGGTCTTCATCGACCTTTACGCCAACGAAAATACCGCCAATGCTCTGCCCGGTGCGCGACAGGCCCTGCTTCAGGCGCGACAGCCACGACTTTTTGACCACCGCCTCGGCAGCGGGCGCCGCTGCAACGGGTTCGTCCGCAGTGGCAGCCGCAGGTTCCGGCACATCCGCATCCGCTGTAACCGGCACTTCAGCAACCGGCTCTGCTGCCGGAGCAGAAGGCGCTTCTGGGGCCGGAATGGACGCGGCCCCGGCTGTTTCAGGCGCAACCGGCTCAGGCCCGGGCCTGGCGACTTCGGACACAACGGGCTGAAGCCCGACGGTTTCAGCGGGCGGCGCGCTGGATGCCTGCGCATCGGGCAGGCGCGCTGAATCTGCTACGGGCGCCGGCCCGGCCGACGGCGCATCATCGACCTGCGCCTCGTCAGGCTGCTGCCCGGGCGCTTCCGCCGGCAGGCTCTCGGGCTTTTTTCTTCTAAAAAAACTGAACATACGTTTTACACTAAGCGATCGAATTCTGTGGACGACGCAACGAGCGGCGCATGAAGAAGCACATCATACGTATTGTAGGCGGTGATTACCGCCGCACCCCGATTCCCGTCATTGATGCCGGAGGCCTGCGCCCGACCCCCGATCGCGTGCGTGAAACGCTGTACAACTGGGTGCACCATTTCTGGGGGGGCGACTTTTCCGATAAACGGGTACTCGACCTGTTTGCGGGTACGGGCGCCCGGGGCGTTGAAGCTGCCTCACGCGGCGCGGCCCATGTTCAGATGGTGGAATCCAACCCGGCGGCGCTGGCTGCCCTGCGGGCCATGCGCAATAAGCTGGGTGCGCTGCAGGTACGTGTCCATGCCGGAGACGCCGCTATGGTGCTGGAACGCCTTGAAGACGCACGCTTTGACCTTGTCCTGGTAGACCCGCCCTTCGGCAAGGACTGGCTGAACTCTCTATGGGACAGGCTTCCCCCGCTTCTCACGGACGACGGGCTCCTGTACATTGAGGCCGAAAACCCCATTGAGCCTCCTGACTCATTCAAGGTTCTGCGCAGCTCGAAAGCCGGACACGTCCACTTTCAACTGTTACAGAAAGTCTGAAAAAACCATTGCAACAGGTAGCGGTTCTTCAGGATTTGCTGCAACGCAAAAAAACGACAATAATCACCCTATTCAATCTTTTCATCCCAATGCCAGACCGGCGCGCGCCGGACGCCATTCCAACCGTCGAGAACGCATGATTACCGCCGTCTATCCCGGAACATTCGACCCCCTCACCCGCGGCCATGAAGATCTGGTCCGCCGTGCCGCCAACCTGTTCGACCAGGTTGTGGTGGGCGTCGCCTACAGCCCCAACAAGCGCCCCTTTTTCACCGTGGAAGAACGCGTTGAAATTGCCAGCGAGGTGCTGAGCCATTACCCCAATGTCAAAGTGAAAAGCTTTGGCGGCCTGCTCAAGGATTTTGTCCGCGAACAGGACGGGCGGGTCATTGTGCGGGGCCTACGAGCCGTTTCCGATTTTGAATATGAATTCCAGATGGCGGGCATGAACCGCCACCTGCTGCCTGAAGTCGAAACGCTCTTCATGACGCCTTCCGACCAATACCAATTCATTTCCGGCACCATTGTGCGGGAAATCGCCATTCTGGGCGGCGATGTCAGCAAGTTTGTCTTCCCGTCAGTGGAGCGCTGGCTGCAGGCCAAGGCCAGCGCCAAACGCGAACAATCCCAAAGCAACCAGGGCTGAAGCCGCGCTGAACCGTTCGCCATGCTGCCTGCTGCACTGAATTCAGGCAGCAAGAATCGGCCTGCGCTAAACTGGTGAAGAGCCTGCCGAGCCTCGGCAGGCCAATTTTCCTGAGAGTCCGAACATCATGGCTTTGCGCATCACCGACGAATGCATCAATTGCGACGTCTGCGAACCGCAGTGCCCCAATACAGCCATTTCCATGGGACGGGAGCACTATATTATCGACCCATCCCGCTGCACGGAATGTGTCGGTCACTTTGACGAGCCCCAGTGCCAGGTGTTTTGTCCGGTGGAATGTATTGAAGTCGATCCCGAGCACACAGAAGGGCAGGACGACTTATTGGCGAAGTTTCATCGCCTGGCTGTGTCCTGACACCGGCGTCCGCCCTTTCTTACACGGCAGCAGGCCCGCAGATTTTCACCAGGCGCACAGGCTGTCCCACCACCTGGCTGAACCATTCCGCTGCCCACGCACCCTCATCAGCCACACTGACTTCCCGGCCATCCAGCTGCACCGTCCGCAGCACCGAAGGGTCGTCTTCGATGACATCGAGCGGGATATCCAGACGCAACATACCAGGCGCCTGCAATACCAGATAGCCAAAGCGCAGCCTGACCGATACATTCGCCAACCCGGGCCCGCCATCCGGCAGCGGCGCGCCCGAAGCATCCAGCAGATGCCAGCGGCCATGGCAGGCGCGCGCTGCCGCGTCTTCTACCGGTTGCGCCCCAGCCAGGGGAAAGCTTGCTGTGTGAGGCATATCGTCTTTCACCTTATTGCCCCAACAAACCCTTCAGGGCATCGCCAATAGAGCGTACCGGGTCTTTCGCCGGTGCAGGCGCCGCAGGCGCAGGCGTTGAAGAATCAGGCGCAGCGGGAGCCTGGATCGAATTTTCCAGTTGATTGCCCAGGAGTTCCAGCAGGCCGCTCTTGACCGCGCCGCGTACCGCAGCTCCCGCGATGTCCTGCCATTGCACCTGGTATGAAAGATTGTCGAACGAGCCTGTGACCCGCATCGGCACCTTCACGCCTCGCAATGCCCGCAAATCCCGGTTGGCGTTGTCGCTCACGCGCAGATTCACGACAACATCCATCTGCCGGTTGACCAGATCGACCGAAGCGGGCTTTCCCTGCGACACCCTCACTACTGGTGAAACGAGATCAAGCTTGTTGATCTGCCCCTGCCCCTTGGTAAAACGGAGATCTGCATCCAGGCGCGAAAAACGGGTTTCCGTTCCCGGATCAAAGCGCATGGCCGTGAT
>JAAZDZ010000159.1 GCA_012512545.1 Alcaligenaceae bacterium
CCTGCTAACCCCCACATGAAGAATCGTCCCGCACGCCTCATTATTCTTCTCCCCGGGCGAACACCACCTTGCCTCACGCATAAAAAAAGCCCGCATCAGCGGGCTTGCCTGCAAGATTGATGCCTGCAGAAGAATCAGGCGTATTCAGTAGCGCTTTCTCGCATGGAACCATCGGCCGCATAGCGCTGATGCCATTCAAAGGCCTCTGCCAGCAAATGAGGAGTATGGCCGCCGGCAGCACAGGCGCGCGAATGATAGCTGCGCAGCATGTCGCGATAGTCGGGATGCACACAACGCTCAATAATGAGCGCCGCTCGCTCGCGAGGCGCCAGACCGCGCAGGTCGGCCAAACCCCACTCAGTGGCCACGATATCTACATCATGCTCGGTATGGTCAACGTGGGTAACCATGGGCACAACGCTGGAAATTGCGCCCTGCTTGGCAACGGATTTAGTCACGAAAATGGACAAGTGCGCGTTACGGGCGAAATCACCCGAACCGCCGATTCCATTCATCATGTGGGTGCCGCCAACATGGGTGGAGTTCACGTTTCCATAGATGTCGAATTCCAGCGCGGTATTGATGCCGATGATGCCCAGGCGGCGCACGATTTCCGGGTGATTGCTGATTTCCTGCGGCCGCAGCACCAGGCGCGAGGCATAGCGTTCTACATTATCAAGGAACTTGCGGTTCATTTCGTCCGACAGCGTGATGGACGAGGCTGAGGCAAACGTGAACTGTCCAGAATCCAGCAGTTCAAAGGAGCTGTCCTGCAGCACTTCCGAATACATGGTCATGCCGCTGAAGGAAGATTCCAGCAAACCATACAGCACGGCATTGGCGATTGTGCCAATGCCCGCCTGCAAAGGCAGCAAGGCGGGCGTCAGGCGCCCGGCCGAGACTTCCGCCGAAAAGAAATCCACCACATGGCGCGCGATAGCCTGCGTTTCGGCATCGGGCGGCAGATTGCTGGAAGGACTATCGGCGGCATGGGTGATCACGATGGCGGCAATACGCTCGGGATCAACGCTGATGGCGGTTGAACCGATGCGCTGCGATACCGTTGTCAACGGAATCGGCTGTCGGGCGGGCCGGTCGCCGGGGATGTAGATGTCGTGCAGACCCTCCAGCGCCAGAGGCATGGCAAGGTTCAACTCGATAATGACCTGACGCGCCTGCTGCACAAAGCTGGCAGTATTACCGACCGACGTCGTCGGAACAATGCTGCCGTCCTCACGAATGGCGGCGGCTTCGACAATGGCGACATCGACAGGCGGCAAGCTGCCGCAGCGCAACTGTTCTACGGTATGCGACAAATGCTGGTCCATGAACATGACGCGGCCTGCATTGATTTCACGGCGCAGCACAGCATCGGCCTGGAAGGGCAGGCGCCGGGCCAGCAAACCCGCTTCAGCCATCATGCCGTCGTTATCGTTACCCAACGAGGCGCCGGTCATAATAGAAAGCCGCAGCCCATCCTCGCGCGCGCGTTGTGCCAATGCATCGGGTAAAGCCTTGCAATCTCCCGCCTTGGTAAACCCGCTCATTCCCACCGTCATGCCACTGCGAAAAAGCCTGGCGGCCTGCTCGGCCGACATGATCCGGCTCTCCAGTTCCGTATTGCGAATTCTGTCTCTATACATCATGTTCTTGATACCTGTTTGTAGGGTTGATAGATTCAGGTTAGCATCGACAATATGAATAAATATCAGAAACACCATTCATTTAATTCATGATCTGGAGGACGCCTTGGACATCCGTTCCTTGCGTTATTTCACAGAAACCATTCGCCTTGGCAGCTTCACCGAAGCTGCCAACACCCTGGGGGTCACGCAATCGACCATCAGCAAGATGGTCCGCCAGCTTGAGGATGAGGTGGGCGAAGCTTTGCTGCTGCGCGAGATCAAAGGTCTGGCCCTGACAGATATCGGCAGTGTGGTCTACAACCGGGGCCGGGAAATTCTGACAGCCCTGCAGCAACTGGAGCAGGAGATCCGCGAAACCCAGTCTGTCGCGCGCGGCACACTGGCGCTGGGCATGCCTCCCATGATCAATCTGTTGTTCACCGAAGTGCTCAAGCAGTTCCGGGAAAAATACCCGCAGATTGATCTCAAGCTGCATGAATGCACCGGACAGGAAGTCGAACACCGTGTCGCCAGCGGAGAACTGGCTGCGGGCATGACGGTGCTGCCCGTCGAGGCCCGGGAAGATATCGCCATTGCGAAAGTGACTGCCCACCGGGTCTGGGCCATTGCCGCCCAAGACGAGATGACAGGCACGGCGGACACCGTGGCCTTGCGTTCCCTGGGGCAAAAACCCCTGATACTGCTGAATGATGATTTCGCCCTGACGCGCTTGCTGAGGCGGCACTTTGCCAGGGCAGGCATCGAGCCTCAGATTGGCGCCCAGAGCGGGCAATGGGACTGGACGGTCGCTATGGCCCGGGCCGGCATGGGCATCGCCCTGCTGCCCGAACCTTTCGTCCAGCGCATCAATGTGGAAGGGCTGACCTGCAAACCAATATCGCAACCGGCTATCTGGTGGGAAATCGCTCTGCTATGGAACAAACGGCGCGTTTCTCACGCCCTTAACGCCTGGCTGGATGTCTGCCGGAATGTCTTGGGCGGAGAATGGCCTGATCCAGATGAACAATAGCCCTCTTTCTACAGGTATGACAAAGCCCGGCTAAAAGCCGGGCTTTGTGTCAGGCAATCAAGGGCCGCAGCCCCTGAACAAGCGCAATTTAAGCTGAGACTGCTGCGGGTTCGACGACCTCTTCTTCGACCGAGCTGCGAATAAGGTGATCAAACGCGCTGAGGGCGGCCTTGGCACCATCGCCTGCGGCGATGATGATCTGCTTGTAAGGCACCGTCGTCGCATCGCCTGCGGCAAACACGCCTGGCAGCGAGGTCTGGCCCTTGGCGTCGATTTCAATTTCGCCAAAGCGCGACAAAGCAACAGTATCTTTCAGCCACTCGGTGTTGGGCACCAGGCCAATCTGCACAAACACGCCTTCCAGCTCGACGCGATGGTCGTCGCCGCTGACACGATCCTTGTACGACAGGGCGTTGACGCGCTTGCCATCACCGTGAATTTCGGTCGTCTGCGCCGACATGAGGATTTTCACGTTGGGCAGGCTGCGCAGCTTGCGCTGCAGGACTTCATCGGCGCGCAGAACATCGCTGTATTCAATCAGCGTGACGTGCTCGACAATACCAGCTAGGTCGATGGCGGCTTCCACACCGGAGTTGCCCCCACCGATGACGGCAACGCGCTTGCCCTTGAACAAGGGACCATCGCAGTGCGGGCAGTAAGCCACGCCGGCATTGCGGTATTCGCGCTCGCCCGGCACATTGACTTCACGCCAGCGGGCGCCCGTGGCCAAGATGACGGAACGGCTCTTGAGCACGCCGCCGTTTTCCAGTTCGATTTCAATCATCTTGCCGGGCTTGAGCTTGACAGCCCGCTGCAGGTTCATGATATCGACGTTGTAATCCTTCACGTGCTCTTCCAGCGCTGCCGCAAAGCGGGGGCCTTCTGTCTGCTTCACGGAAATGAAGTTCTCGATCGACATGGTATCCAGTACCTGACCACCGAAACGCTCGGCCACCACACCGGTGCGGATTCCCTTGCGGGCCGCATACACGGCTGCTGCTGCACCAGCCGGGCCACCCCTACGACCAGCACATCGAATGCATCCTTGGCGGAGATTTCTTCGGACTTGCGGGAGGCCGCAGAAGTATCCAGCTTGGCGAGGATTTCTTCAACGCTGGAACGCCCCTGAGCAAAGACTTCGCCATTCATGAATACCGTTGGCACGGCCATGATTTCGCGCGCTTCGACTTCAGCCTGGAACAGAGCGCCGTCGATGCTGGTGTGCTTGATGCGCGGGTTGATCACCGACATGGTGTTCAATGCCTGGACAACATCAGGGCAATTCTGGCATGACAGCGAGAAATAGGTTTCGAATTCGTAATCGCCAGGCAGATTGCGGATCTGCTCGATGACGGCTTCTTCCAGCTTGATGGGGTGACCGCCCACTTGCAGCAGGGCCAGCACCAGCGAGGTGAACTCATGGCCCAGCGGAATGCCAGCGAAGGCAACACCGATATCGGTGCCGACGCGGCCAATGCGGAAAGACGGTTTACGATCGGACAGGTCGCTGCGCTCGACCAGCGTGACTTTGTCCGACATTCCGGCGATTTCCACGAGCAGCGCCCGCAGTTCACCCGACTTGGGCGTATCGTCCAGGCTCGCAACAAGCTCGATCGGCTCGCGGAGCATTTCCATGTAGGACTTCAGCTGGGCTTTGACATTTGCATCTAACATAACGTAGCGACCTCTCAAATCATTTGGCGGAGACGCGTCCGGCTTGTGGCCGGACGCGCTGTATTTATAGGGAACCCCCGGACGAATTGTTCAGAGTTTCCTTGGGTGTACCCGTTTAGCGGGTACAGCCCTTAGATCTTGCCGACCAGATCCAGCGAGGGCTTCAGGGTTTCGGCGCCTTCTTCCCACTTGGCGGGGCAGACTTCACCGGGGTGAGCAGCGATGTACTGAGCTGCCTTGACCTTGCGCAGCAGTTCGGAAGCAACGCGGCCGATGCCGTTGTCGTGCACTTCCATCACCTTGATGAAGCCTTCGGGGTTGACCACGAAAGTACCGCGCAGTGCAACACCTTCTTCTTCGATGAGCACTTCAAAGTTGCGCGACAGCACTTGGGTGGGGTCGCCGATCATGGGGTAGTTCACCTTGCCGATGGCGTCGGATGTGTCGTGCCATGCCTTGTGTGCGAAGTGCGTGTCGGTGGACACAGCGTAGATCTCGACACCCAGCTTCTGGAACTCGGCGTACTGTTCAGCCAGGTCTTCGAGCTCGGTGGGGCACACAAATGTGAAATCGGCAGGGTAGAAAACGAACACGGACCACTTGCCAGCGATGCTTTCGTTGCTGACGTCAACAAACTTGCCGTTGTGGTAGGCGGTTGCTTTGAACGGCTTGATTTGTGTATTGATCAAGGACATTACGTTTCCTTCCTTATGTTGTTGGGTGGGTTGAAAAGTGATTACGGAATCTAGTATAGGCAACGCCAATCAATAAATCTAATTGATAGTTTTTATAAACTCGATTAAGAAAACCTATCGAGACCAAGGGCGCTGCCTGATCCGTTTGTGGAGCATCTTCAGTAGAGCGAAGAATAACCCCACAACTTATTTATATGGGTACTAACCCCAATAAAGCAAGGGGCGTCCCTATAAAAACTTCCTTGAAGAGCCACAGCGGGGTGACGCTTCAGTTCTCAAGGCGCGGCTTGACGAACAACGACCTGCCCGCCCCCCAGCCACTTGCCATGGCCGCCAGCCCAAGCGCCGCAAACAACCATGCCGATGCGGCGTGGGCTCCGGTGGTTTCATACAACATGCCCACCAGCATGGGGCCGGAAGCCGCCAGCAGGTAGCCAATGGCCTGCGACATCCCGGACAGGCGGGCAGCCACGCGGGGGTCGGGAGAACGCAAAATAATGACGGTCATAGCCATTGCGAACAAGCCTCCCTGCCCGATGCCTTGCAGCGCCACCATGGCAGGCAGCCAGGAAACGGGAGCAAGGACCAGGCCCACAAGAGCCGTCGCAGCCAAAAAAGCCAGCACGGTGTTGACCACGCTTTGCGAACGGAAGCGGGCAGCCAGCGGCGGCAACAGCAGACAGGCCACCACCTGCAGCATGATGGACGCTGACACATAGAACCCCGCCGTGATACCGTCCAGGCCGCGCCAGCGCAGAATCGGCGCCATCCAGCCCAGTACGCAATAGGCCAGGGCCGATTGCAGGCCCATGAAGCAGGCCACTTGCCAGGCCAGCCCATCGTGCAGCAGCCTGATGCCCGGCAGCCTGCGCGCAGCAGCCGGCGCTGCGGTTTTCAGGCAATGGGGCAACCAGAGCAAAACCATGGCGAACGCCGGCAAAGCCCAGATGCCAAGCCCGAACCGCCAGGAGCCGCCGACATCTGCCAACGGCACAGCCAGCGCGGCAGCCGTGGCCGCCCCTCCGCACAAGGCCATGGTGAACAGGCCGGTCATCAGCGCCACCCTTTCGGGGAAGTCGCGCTTGACCACGCTGGGCAGCAGAACATTTCCCATGGCAATGCCCGCGCCCGCCACTGCGCTGCCCAGGAACAGCACCGCCACCCCATCAAACGCGCGCAGCGCCGTGCCAACGCCAATCAGCAGCAGAACGAACAACAGCACCCGTTCAACCCCATACCGGTCAGCCAGGGCGGGCGCAAAAGGCGCAAACAGGCCCAGGCACAAGACAGGCAGCGTGGTGAGATAACCGCCGACCGCCCCTGACAGGCCCAGTGACTGCGCGACTTCGGGCAGCAGCACAGACAGGCTGGAAAACAGCGGACGCAGGTTGAAAGCGATGAGCAGCAGGCAAGCCCCCAGAAACAAACCGCCGGAAACCATTTTCATGGACGACGGGCTGACAGGAGCGGCCTGATGTTGCGAGCCCTCGCTCGCGCTGGGATGGGTTGCCATGGCGGCATCATACCGCCGCCCTCTTCCTTACTCCAGCAGGCTTCGATGCTGCGTCAACGCAAGCCTGACGATATGGGTCAGCCCATCGCCTTTTTGCTGGTCAAGGTATTCCAGCATCTGTCGCCGCATGCGCGGTTCCCAGAATTTACGCACGTGCTGGGCGATATCTTCGAGCGCCTGTTGCCGATCTGGCATAGGTTCGAAAAAACAGCCGATCTGATTGGCCATGCGAACCAGCGTCTGGATATTCATCTTCGTTCGCCTTTTTCTAGTATTGCGCAGCAGCTGGTGCCGCAGCCTGCCTCAGCAGCTGTTCCTGCTCTTCGCGGAAGCGGGCGTTCTCGCGCTGCCAGTCAGATAATTGCGTAACCGCACTCACCTGCACTGCCGTGACTTTATATTCGGGGCAATTGGTGGCCCAATCTGAATTGTCAGTGGTAATGACGTTGGCGCCGGACTCAGGGAAATGAAACGTTGTATAGACCACGCCCGGCTGCATGCGCTCGCTTACTTGAGCGCGCATCACCGTGGTGCCCGCACGGCTTTCAATGCTGACCCAGTCGCCGTCTCGAATGCCACGGTCTTCAGCATCGAACGGGTGGATATCCAGAAGATCTTCCGGGTGCCAGATATTGTTTTCGGTGCGGCGCGTCTGGGCGCCGACGTTGTATTGAGTCAGGATGCGCCCGGTGGTGAGCAACAGGGGAAAGCGCTGTGTGACCTTTTCTTCGCTGGGCACGTACTGCGTAATGAGAAAACGCCCCTTGCCGCGCACAAAACCATTGGCATGCATGGTTTCCAGGCCCGCTTCGGGGGTTTCTTCATTGCACGGCCACTGCACGCTGCCCAGCCGGTCGATTTTCTGGAACGACACGCCGCGGAAGGTGGGGGTCAGGGCAGCGATCTCGTCCATGATTTCGGCCGGGCCCGCATACTGCATGGGCAGACCCAGAGCGTTGGCCAGCAACTGCGTGACTTCCCAGTCGGCATAGCCTGACAAGGGCGCCATGGCCCGCCGCACCCGCGACACCCGCCGTTCGGCATTGGTGAATGTGCCGTCCTTTTCCAGAAAAGAGGCACCCGGCAGGAACACATGGGCATAGCGCGCCGTTTCGTTCAGAAAGATATCCTGAACGATGATGCATTCCATGGCCATCAGCGCCTGAGCCACGTGCTGGGAGTTCGGGTCGGACTGCACAAGATCCTCGCCCTGGCAGTACAGGCCGCGAAAGCTGCCCGCAATGGCGGCATCAAACATATTGGGCAGACGCAGCCCCGGCTCGGGGTCGAGCGTCACGCCCCAGGCGCGCTCGAATTCACCGCGCACCGTGCTGTCGGAAACATGGCGATAACCTGGCAGTTCGTGAGGGAAAGAGCCCATGTCGCAGGAACCCTGCACATTGTTCTGGCCTCGCAGAGGATTGACGCCTACGCCCTCGCGGCCGATGTTGCCCGTCAGCATCGCCAGGTTGGCAATCGCCATCACAGCGGTGGAGCCCTGAGCGTGTTCAGTGACGCCCAGGCCGTAATAGATGGCGGCATTGGGACGCCCCGCAGCGATATCGGCCGCCGTGCCGCGGCTGCTGCCCGTGGCATACAGGCGGGCCGCCGCGCGCAGCCCGGACGCAGGCACGCCAGAGACTTCGGCCATGGCTTCGGGCGAATTTTCCCGTTTGCGAATGAATTCCAGCCAGTCTGAGAAACTGCGGTCATCGCAACGACTGGCGATAAAGGCTTCATCAGCCAGATTTTCTGTAACGATGACATGCGCCAAGGCATTCAATACCGCTACATTGGTGCCCGGGCGCAGCTTGAGGTGGTGATCGGCGCGAATGTGAGGCGACTTCACCAGTTCAATGCTGCGCGGGTCGATCACAATCAGCTTGGCGCCTTCCCGCAGACGGCGCTTCATACGCGAGCCGAAAACCGGGTGGGCATCCGTGGGGTTGGCCCCCATTACCAGCACCACATCCGATTTTTCAATGGATTTGAACGTCTGCGTGCCCGCCGATGTCCCGAAAGCCTGACCCAGGCCATAGCCGGTCGGTGAATGGCAGACCCTTGCGCATGTATCTACATTGTTATTACCAAAGGCAGCCCGCACAAGCTTCTGCACCAGATAGGTTTCTTCGTTGGTGCAGCGCGAAGAGGTAATGCCGCCCACCGCACCCACACCATGGCGGGCCTGAATGCGCCGGATTTCCGCAGCGGCGTATGCAATCGCCTCTTCCCAGCTGACTTCCTGCCAGGGATCGTGAATGGATTGGCGGATCATGGGCGTGGTGATGCGGTCTTTATGGGTGGCGTAGCCCCAGGCGAAGCGGCCCTTTACGCAGGAGTGCCCCTCGTTCGCCTTGCCGTCCTTCCAGGGCACCATGCGCACGACCTGTTCGCCCTTCATTTCGGCCTTGAAACCGCAGCCTACGCCACAGTATGCGCAGGTGGTCAAAACCGCATGTTCAGGCAGCCCCATCTCAATAACGGTTTTTTCCTGCAAGCTGGAGGTGGGACACGCCTGCACGCAGGCGCCGCAGGAAACGCAATCGCTTTCCAGAAAAGAGCCGCCCTGGCCTGCCGCCACGCGCGCCTCAAACCCTTTACCGGAAATCGTCAGGGCGAAAGTACCCTGAATTTCTTCGCAGGCCCGCACACACCGATTGCAAACAATGCACTTGGAAGGGTCGTAAGTGAAGTAAGGGTTGGATTCGTCTGCAGCATCCTGCAGGTGGTTGGCGCCCTCCTGCCCGTAGCGCACATTGCGCAGGCCCACCACACCGGCCATGTCCTGCAGTTCGCAATCGCCATTGGCCGGGCAGGTCAGGCAATCGAGCGGGTGATCGGAAATATAAAGCTCCATAACACCGCGGCGCAGCTCGCGCAGCCTGGTGGTTTCCGTGCGAACCACCAGGTCGGCCTCGGCAGGCGTCGTACAGGACGCCGGATAGCCGCGCCGCCCATCCACTTCCACCAGGCACAGTCGACAGGAGCCGAAAGGCTCAAGACTGTCGGTGGCGCAAAGTTTGGGAATATTGACACCCGCTTCGGCCGCCGCACGCATCAGCGATGTGCCTTCCGGCACCGAAACCGGGACGCCATCAATGGTGAGAGTGACCCGGGTTTCCGATAAGCGTGCCGGAGTGCCGAAGTCGCGTTCTCGTGTAATGACCGTTTCCAGCATGGTGGCTCCTTGCTTCAGACTGTGGGCGCAGCGAGAGATTCGGGGGCGATGCCGAAGTCTTCAGGGAAGTGTTCGAGCGCAGACAGCACCGGATACGGCGTCATGCCGCCCAATGCGCATAACGACCCGCCCATCATGGTGTCGCAGAGATCGCGCAGCAAGGCAAGATGCTGCGCCCGCTCCTGGCCGCCTGTGGCGATTTTGTCCAGGGTTTCCACGCCCCGCACCGAACCGATGCGGCAGGGCGTGCACTTGCCGCAGGATTCTATGGCGCAG
>JAAZDZ010000160.1 GCA_012512545.1 Alcaligenaceae bacterium
ATCCTTCGATACCCGGACCCGCGCCTGTACAAGGTAGCCGAGCCTGTCCGCGAGGTCGACGACCGCATCCGCCAGCTGGTGCGCGACATGGCGGAAACCATGTATGACGCCCCCGGCGTGGGCCTGGCCGCCACCCAGGTTGATGTGCACGAACGCGTCATTGTGATCGACGTCTCCGAAGACGGAAACGAGCTGCGCGTTCTCATCAACCCGGAAATCCTCTCGAAAAGCGACGAGCTGCAGGTTTATGAGGAAGGCTGCCTGTCCGTTCCCGGTATTTACGACAAGGTCGAACGCGCGGCCCGCATCCGTGTGCGCGCCCTGAACGAAAACGGCGAAACCTGCGAGTTCGATGCCGATGGCCTGCTGGCGGTCTGCGTACAGCACGAAATGGATCACCTCATGGGCAAGGTGTTTGTCGAATACCTTTCGCCGCTCAAGCAGAACCGGATTCGCAGCAAACTGCGCAAGCAGGAACGCGAAGCGCTGCGCGCGTGAACCCCATGCGTATTGTTTTTGCAGGTACGCCGGAATTCGCAGCGGCCGCTCTGGAAGCGCTCATTGGCGCCGGCCACCAGGTGCCGCTGGTGCTCACTCAACCCGATCGCCCGTCTGGCCGGGGCATGAAACTGCGACCCGGCCCGGTCAAGGCGCTGGCGCAGGAACACAGCATAGCGGTGGCCCAGCCCCGCAGTCTGCGGCTGGATGGCAAATACCCGGAAGACGCTCAGGCTGCGCAACACGCCTTGCAACAGGCGGCTCCCGAACTCATGGTGGTTGCTGCCTATGGGCTGATTCTGCCCCAATGGACACTCAACCTGCCTGTCCATGGCTGCTTCAATATCCATGCCAGCCTGCTGCCGCGCTGGCGCGGTGCGGCGCCCATCCAGCGCGCCATTGAAGCGGGTGATGCGCGGACCGGCATCACCATCATGCAGATGGATGAAGGGCTTGATACCGGCGATATGCTGCTGGAGCGCGAACTGCCCATCACCGATGCCCATACCGCATCCCGGTTGCACGATGAACTTGCCCGGCTGGGCGCTGAAGCCATTCTCGAAGCGGTGGCGCTGCTGGAAAAAGGTCTGCTGCGGGCGCGGCCGCAGCCGGAAGAAGGCGTGACCTACGCGGCCAAGCTCGATAAGGCCGAGGCAGCGCTCGACTTTACGCAGCCCGCCGCTGAGCTGGCCAGGCGGGTGCGGGCATTTGACCCGGTGCCCGGCGCTACGGCGCGCCTGCCGGGGCTGGAGCAGCCCGTCAAGATCTGGTCGGCGCAAGCCTTGCAGGGCGCAGCGGATGCCGCGCCCGGCACTCTTCTGAATGCTTCCTCCGAGGGCCTGGATTTCGCCACAGCCGAAGGCATCCTGCGCGTGTTGTCGCTTCAGAAGGCGGGCGGCAAACGCCAGCCCGTCGAGGCTTTCGTGCAGGGCTGGAACCGGGGTTGAGGGTTGGCCTGCCGCGCTGCCCGGGCGCGCAGGCCGGGCCCGCGCTCTATACTACGATCAGGCAGCCGCTATTTGGCGGCATCATAAACAGAACAGATTCAGGACAGCGGAAACACCATGACCCGTTATCGTCTCGGAGACAAATCCCCCACTATTGATGCAAGCGCCTATGTGGCGCTTGAGGCCGTCGTGATCGGCGATGTGCATCTGGCCGCTGACACCAGCGTGTGGGCCTGCGCCGTTCTACGCGGCGATAACGAGCCCATTGTGGTGGGGGAAGGCAGCAATGTGCAGGAAGGCGTGGTCATGCATACCGACCCAGGCTGTCCGCTGACTGTGGGGGCGGGCGTCACCATCGGGCATCAGGCCATGCTGCATGGCTGCACAGTGGGCGAAGGCTCGCTGATCGGCATTCAGGCCGTGGTGCTGAACCGCGCCGTCATTGGCAAGGAATGCCTGGTGGGCGCAGGCGCTGTGATCACCGAAGGCAAGGTGTTTCCCGATCGTTCGCTCATACTCGGCGCGCCCGCCAAAGTGGTGCGCACGCTGTCTGATGAAGATGTCGCAAACCTGCGGCGCAACGCGCAGAACTACGTGAAGCGCAGAGCCTTGTTCAAGGCCGGGCTGGTCGCTCTCCCGGAACCGGAATCCGCTGAAAATGCCTGAACCCGGGCGCCAGTCCGCTGCAGCGCCATCGTTTGCCACGCCGGGCGTCAAGCCGCTTGTCGGCATTGTCACGCTGATCTTTTCTACCTGGGCCCTGTCGGGGCTGGATGCTGCCGGCAAATGGGTGATGGCCGCCGGGGTGACCCTGTGGGTGTTGTGCTGGGTGCGGTATACCGTGCATCTGGTGCTGGTGTTGGGGCTGGTTCTGCCCTTGCGCGGCCCGCGGGTGTTGCGCAGTGTCAGGCCGCGCGCTCAGTTGTTGCGCGGCGCAGTCATGCTGCTGGCGACCCTGTGCTTTTTCAAGACGCTCAGCTATCTGCCTCAGGCCGAAGCCACGGCCATCAATTTTCTGGCCCCCTTGATTGTGCTTTCGCTGGCCCCCTGGCTGCTGAAGGAGCCGCCGCGCATCTCGCGCTGGGTTGCGGCAGCGGTGGGGTTTTTGGGCGTGCTCATCATTATCCGTCCCGATGCGGGGCTGCACCCGGCAGGTATCGCGTGGGGCTTGCTGACCGCCTGCACCTTCGCGGTTCAATTCATGGCAACGCGGCGGGTGGCGGTGGATGACCCTCTGACCACTCTGGTGTGGAGCGGCGCCGTTGGCACGGTGGTGCTCAGCGCCTCAATGCCGGTGCTGCTGCCCCAGGCCCTGCCCGTGTTGCGTGAGCTGCATGCCCTGCACTGGGTCGTACTGGTGGCCACCGGCTTTCTGGGCGCACTGGGCCACTTATTGCAGATTCAGGCTTATCGCTACGCTCCGGCGTCGTTGCTGGCGCCTTTTGTCTATATACAGATTGTGGCGGCGGCTGCCCTGGGCTGGCTGGTGTGGGGGCAATTCCCCGATGCATTGAGCTGGCTGGGAATCGCGGTGGTCTGCGGCAGCGGCGCCAGCCTGGCCGCATGGGAATGGCGCAGAAGGCCGGCTCGTGCATAATGCCGGGGCTTTGTCTTTATAATCC
>JAAZDZ010000161.1 GCA_012512545.1 Alcaligenaceae bacterium
CGGTTGACGGCGCTCAGAATCGCCAGGAAGGAAGCGGTCACGATGTCGCCATGCACGCCCACACCGAAGCCGGTGGGCGCGTCGCCGATACGGACTTCGATATAGCAGGCTGCCCGGGTGTCGGTGCCGGTGCCGATGGCGTGCTCATGGTAGTCCATGACTTTTACCTGGCTTTGCAGGGCATCGACAAAGGCGGCAATGGCGCCATCGCCGCGACCGACAAGATTGCGGGTCTCGCCGTTGTGCGCGAGCTCGACTTCAATCTCGAACTGCTTGCCGCTGCCCGCGCTGGCCTCGCCGGTGATGCGGTGGCGGATCAATGTCCAGGGCGTCTGCTGCTCAAGGTATTCCCGGTTGAAGATGTTGTAGACCTCGCCTGCCGTGACTTCGCGGCCGGTTTCGTCTGTGACGCGCTGGATGGCGCGGCTGAATTCAATCTGCAGGCGGCGCGGCAATACCAGGCCGTGCTCCTGTTCAAGCAGGTACGATACGCCGCCCTTGCCCGACTGGCTGTTGACGCGAATGACGGCGTCGTAGCTGCGGCCTACATCGGCAGGGTCGATCGGCAGATAAGGGACTTCCCACAGGGCATCGGGCTGCTGCTGCGCCAGGCCCTTCTTGATGGCGTCCTGGTGCGAGCCGGAAAAGGCCGTGAAGACAAGGTCGCCCGCATAAGGGTGGCGCGGATGCACCGGCAACTGGGTGCAGTACTCGGCGCAGCGGCGCACTTCGTCGATGTCGGAGAAATCCAGGCCCGGGTGGATGCCCTGGGTGTACAGGTTCATGGCCAGGGTAACCAGGCAGACGTTGCCGGTGCGCTCGCCATTGCCGAACAGGCAGCCCTCGATGCGGTCGGCGCCCGCCATCACGGCCAGCTCAGCTGCCGCCACGGCAGTGCCGCGGTCGTTATGCGGGTGAACGCTGATGATGACGCTGTCGCGGTTGCGCACATTGATGTGCATCCATTCGATCTGGTCGGCGTACATATTCGGGGTGGTCGCTTCAACGGTGGCGGGCAGGTTGAAGACGATTTTGTTGTCCGGCGTAGGCTGCCAGACGTCCATGACGGCGTGACAGACCTCCAGCGCGAATTCCGGTTCTGTCGTGCTGAAGACTTCTGGCGAGTATTCATACAGCCAGCGTGTTTCGGGGTGCTCGGACGTGAATTGCTTGATCAGGCGGGTGCCTTCGATGGCAATCTGCCTGACCTCTTCCTTGCTCATGTTGAAGACGATTTTGCGAAAAGCCGGGGCGCAGGCGTTATACAGGTGAATCATGGCGCGTTTGGCGCCCGCGCAGGATTCCACCGTCTGGCGGATCAGGTCTTCGCGCGATTGGGTCAGCGCAATGATGGTGACATCGTCGGGAATGCGGTTTTCGTCCACCAGTTTACGCACGAAGTCGAAGTCGGTCTGTGAAGCAGAAGGGAAACCGACTTCGATTTCCTTGAAACCGATTTTGATGAGCTGTTCAAACAGGCGCAGTTTGCGCTCCACGCTCATGGGTTCAATCAACGACTGGTTGCCATCGCGCAGATCAGTGCTCATCCAGATGGGGGCCTGAGTAATGCGTTTGCTGGGCCAGGTCCGTTCAGAGAAATCGCGATCAAAGGCGACAAACGGGCGGTATTTTTCAATGGGATTGGAGATCATGGTGCACCTGTTTCAAGCGGGGTATTTCAAGGCTGTGACGGCAGTCTGCGAACGCATGCGCGGACGACTGCACGGTATAGGTGGCCGAAATGGGGCTGCCGAACTGCCACAGGACGCTAGGCCCGGCAACCGCTCGGTAGTAGCAGAAGAAGCGAAAGGGGAAGGAGAGAGGGGCAGGCAGCGCGGGTGGCACCTGCGGCACGCAGCACAGCACTGGCCGGGCGACCAGTGCTGCTGAAAGAAGGGGCTGCGTGCGAGGAATTCATAACCGTAAGTCAACCATAAATTTTGCTGCGTGGCAAGATATTTCGCACGCCTCAAACGGTGGCGTGGGGCTCTGGCTGACTGTCCTGCGCCGGGTGGCCGGTCTGGGCCGGGGCGGGAGCGCTGACGGGGGCTGTTGTCGCGGTAGCCAGAAGCGCGGCGTGCTGTTCGGCCAGCTCGATTCTGGCGGCGCGGCCATTGCTCAACTCGCGCAGGGCGTGTTGCAAAACACCCACGCTGATGGGTTCGCGGCGATTCTGCCAGCTCCACTGGACGACCTGCACGGCAGAAGGCGACAAACGGCTGGCCAGTCGGGCGACGAGGTCGGCGCTGACACGGCGTGCGCTGGCGCGCCGGTTCATGGCTTCAACGAAGCCGTACAGGAAATAAGCAATAATGAGCGTGCATAGCGCGACAATCGCCCACCAGAAGAAAGGGTTGTATTGCTGTACCAGAGACATGATCTGCGAGCCCAGGGCTTCCAGGCCGCTGTAGTCCAGCCCTTTGCCGAAGGCGATCAGTCTGCGCAGCAGGAACCACCAGACGAGCACGGTCAGCAATACAGCTGCGGCGGTGAACACCCGGGTGGCCGCTGTCAGTTTCAGGACGGTGTTGCGCAGCAGGGCTGCATCGGCTCGGGTGGGCCGGGGCCTATCTGTCTTCATGAGTTGTTTTCCACAAAATGCATACGCGTCAATCATTGGAGCTTCGTCAACAGCAGCAGCTTGCGCTCACGCCGCAGTTGCAGCAGTCGATCCGTTTTCTGCAGCTTTCCGCGCAGGAACTGGAGACGGAAGTGGCTCAGGCATTGCAGGAAAACCCGCTGCTTGAGCGTGAGGAAGAGTATGACATTGATGCGGGGGCGACGGTAGCGCGTGATGAGGCGGCGGCCCAGGACGACAGGTGGCTGCTGAACAATGCGCCCGGGGGCAGACAGGCGGGGAATGACGAAGATGCCGAACGCCCGGAAGCCGAGCTGTCTGTGACGTTGCGCGATCATCTGCGCGAACAGCTGCGGCTGACGCGCGCCAGCAAGCGCGACAGAGCTCTGGTGGGCGTATTGATCGACGAGCTTGACGACAATGGCTATCTGTCCAGCCCGCTTGAAGAAATCCTGGCCTGGCTGCCGTCCGAGCTGGAGGTGGAGCACAGCGAACTGATCACAGCGCTGCGGTTGCTGCAGTCTTTCGACCCTCTGGGAATCGGCTCGCAATCCCTGTCTGAGTGCCTGTTGCTGCAGTTGCGCCAACGCAACGGTGCGGGGCGTTTCCAGGTGCCGCCGCCTGTTCTGGAATATGCCGAAATCATTGCGCGGCAATATTTGCCGGTGCTGGCGACGGGCAATCTGAACAAGCTGCGGGAAATACTCGACATCCCCATGGAGCCGTTGCGGGCGGCTCATGCGTTGCTGCTGCGACTGGAACCGCGCCCGGCCCGTAACTGGTCGGGAGAGACGGCGGATTACATCACGCCGGATATCGTCATACGCCAGGCCGGTCAACGCTGGGAAGCGGCCCTGAATCCCGCCGTGGTGCCGCGCGTGCGCATCAACGCAGTGTACGCAGAGGTGCTGGCCCAGACTCAGGCGTCGCCCGAGCTGCAAGCCAAGCTGCAGCAGGCGCAAGGTCTTGTAAAAAGCGTACATCAGCGCTTCGTGACGATTTTGCGGGTGGCGCAAGCCATTGTGGATCGGCAGACCGCTTATTTCGAGCAAGGAATGGCGGCCATGCGCCCCATGGTATTGCGCGATATCGCCCAGCAGCTGGGCCTGCACGAATCCACCATTTCGCGTGCCACCAAACAGAAATATGCCCAGACGCCCTGGGGCGTGATCGAGCTCAAGCAGTTCTTCAGCTCCGCATTGCAGACCGACGATGGCGAGGCGACATCCGCCACGGCAGTGCGCAGCCTGATTGCCCGTTTGGTGAACGAGGAACCGCCACATAAGCCGCTGTCCGACAGCAAGATTGCCGAGAAACTCGCTGCGCAGGGGGTGGTGATCGCCCGCCGCACGGTTGCCAAATACCGTGAGGCGGCGGGTATTGAGCCTGCCATCATGCGCAAAGCCCGTGCTGCGCTGAACGCTTCAGACGGGTGAGGGCGTGTCGTTACAAAAAAAACTATGAGAGCCATTGCCAAAATCTATGAATCTAGTTGATAATTGTTCTCATGTTTATTTGCGTATGTAATGCCGTCACGGAACGTCAGGTACAGGCAGCGGTTGCGGCCGGGGCCTCTTCGCTTTCCGATCTCGAAGCCCAACTGGGCGTGGGTGGCTGTTGCGGTTGCTGTCGCGAAACCGCCGCTGAATACCTGCCCGGTGGGCGTTATGCCGGTTGCGTCACTGAAACGCAGTCCGCAGGCGCTTTCGAGAACGATGCTGCAAACGACGACAGCCTGCAGCCCCTGAAAGTCGTCGCCGTCAGCCGCGCCTGAAAATCGTCAGCGTTCCAACGGCTTCCTTTTTCCGGGGAAGCTGTTTCGTAGCGCATCTCTTACCCCTTGCAGAGCTTTTGCGGCTTCCGCCGCGTGGCGCCTGGCTATAATGGTTGAAGTCAGAAATTTCAACTTTGGGAAAACGCTGGATGCGTTTCCCGGTCAGCGGAGCCAGCCATGCAAGGTGATCGTACCGTCCTCCAGCATCTCAACAAGCAACTCAAGAACGAGCTCACCGCCATCAACCAGTATTTTCTGCATGCGCGCATGCTGCGTCACTGGGGGCTGGATAAGCTCGGCGAACAGGAATACAAGCAATCCATCCGCGATATGAAAGACGCCGATCGCCTGATCGAGCGCATCTTCATGCTGGAAGGTCTGCCCAATCTGCAGAATCTCGACAAACTGCTGGTTGGGGAAGACGTTCCCGAAATCCTCGCGTGCGATCTGCAACTTGAAAAAAGGTCAGAAGAAACGCTCAAGGAAGGCATCGCCTACTGTGAATCGGTGCGCGATTACGTTTCGCGCGATCTGCTGCTGGATCTTCTCGATCACACCGAAGAGCAGCTTGACTGGCTGGAAACCCAGATCGATCTTACAGAAAAAGTCGGTTTGCAGAATTACCTGCAATCACAGATGGATCACGACTGACCACTGCGTTCTTCCTGCCTGGTTCTTATCGCGGCGCGTATTTTTACGCGCCGTTTTTCTTTGGGGTGCCCGGAACCTAGAAGCTCTTGGCGGGGCA
>JAAZDZ010000162.1 GCA_012512545.1 Alcaligenaceae bacterium
GCCAAGGCGCACCTGAAGGCCCATGATATCGTGTTCCAACCCGGCGTCAACGAAGACCTCGCGGCCACGTCGTGTTGGGGAACCCAGCAAGTCAACCTCTACCCAGACGCCACCCACGATGGCGTCTTCAGCATCTGGTACGGCAAAGGGCCGGGCGTTGACCGCAGCATGGATGTTTTCAAGCACGCCAACGCAGCAGGCACCTCACGCCATGGCGGCGTGTTGGTGCTGGCAGGCGATGACCACGCGGCGAAATCATCCACTGTTGCGCATCAGTCTGAACACAACCTGATGTCTGCAGGCATCCCCATGCTCTACCCCGCTAACGTCCAGGAATACCTGGATTACGGCCTGCATGGCTGGGCCATGAGCCGCTATGCCGGGCTCTGGGTGGGCATGAAATGTGTAACCGAAGTCATTGAATCCAGCGCTTCGGTGCATATCGACCCGCAGCGCCCAAACATCCTTCTTCCAGAAGATTTCGTCCTTCCTGAAGACGGCCTGAATCTGCGCTGGCCCGACACCCCGCTGGCGCAGGAAGCCCGGCTGCTCGACCACAAGCTGTATGCTGCCCTGGCCTATGTACGCCGCAACCGCCTGAACCGCATTGTTCAGGACGCCCCGCAAGCGCGCTTTGGCATCATGGCGGCGGGCAAAGCCTACCTTGCCACCCGCGAAGCGCTGCGCAACCTGGGGCTGGATGACAACGCCTGTCGCCGCATTGGCATCCGTATCATGAAAGTGGGCTGCGTCTGGCCCATGAATGCCCAGGATGCGCGGGAATTTGCCACGGGTTTGCAGGAAATTCTGGTCGTCGAGGAAAAACGCCAGGTTCTTGAGTACGCCCTGAAAGAAGAACTGTACAACTGGCGCGACGATGTCCGCCCGCGCGTATCAGGGAAATTTGCCGACCAGGGCGATGGCGGCGGCGAATGGAAACAGCCGCGCGGCCCCTGGCTGCTGCCCCCGCACGCCGACCTGTCTCCCGCCCAGATTGCCCGGGCCATCGCCCAATGCCTGGACCGCTTCGCCTTGCCGGAAGATATCCGCGCCCGCATTGCTGCACACCTGGCGATTCTCGACGCCAAGGCCCAGGCACGCGCCGATGCGCCTGCGGCCATTGAACGCAAGCCCTGGTTCTGTTCCGGCTGCCCGCACAATACCTCTACCCGTGTGCCGGAAGGCTCGCGCGCCATGGCCGGTATTGGCTGCCACTACATGACCATCTGGATGGACCGCCGCACGGAAACCTTCAGCCACATGGGCGGAGAAGGCGCGGCCTGGATCGGCCAACAGCATTTCACCAGGGAAAAACACGTTTTCGTCAACTTGGGGGATGGCACTTACTTCCATTCCGGCATCCTGGCGATACGGGCAGCAGTCGCGGCCCGGGCCAACATCACCTACAAGATTCTCTTCAACGACGCCGTCGCCATGACAGGCGGGCAGCCTGTGGACGGCAGCCTGAACGTGCCCGCCATCATCGCCCAGGTCGCTGCCGAAGGGGTCAGCCGCATTGTGGTGGTCACGGACGAACCGGAAAAATACAAGGGCGTTGCACTGCACGGCAGCCCGCCTGTTTATCACCGCGATGAGCTGGACCGCATCCAGCGTGAACTGCGCGAAGTGGAAGGCACAACCGTACTGCTCTACGATCAGACCTGCGCCACGGAGAAACGGCGCCGCCGCAAGCGCGGCACCTACCCCGACCCGGCCTTGCGCGCCTACATCCACACCGATGTCTGCGAAGGCTGTGGCGACTGCTCCACGGCCTCGAACTGCCTGTCGGTAGAACCTGTGGAAACGCCGCGCGGCACCAAACGCCGCATCAACCAGTCTTCGTGCAACAAGGATTTCTCCTGTGTGAAAGGCTATTGCCCCAGCTTTGTGACGCTGGAAGGCGCCCAGCCGCGCAAGCCCGCGCCCCTGGCCGGCATGCCCGCCCAGAGTGCGGCCACAGCCCCTGATGCTGCAGCCACGCCGCAGCCTGCCCTGCCCGCTCTGGATGGCGCCTACGGCATTCTGGTCACCGGCATCGGCGGTACAGGCGTCATCACCATCGGCAACCTGCTGGGCATGGCGGCCCACCTGGAAGGCAAGGGCGTATCCGTTCTCGACATGACCGGGCTCGCCCAGAAAGGCGGTGCTGTCACCAGCCACATCCAGATCGCCGCAGCGCCCGAAGACATTCTTTCCACCCGGGTGCCCACCGCCCGGGCCAGCCTGCTGCTGGGCTGCGATGCCATTGTCAGCACAGCGCCCGACGTGCTCGAACGCATGCGCCAGGGCCATACCCAGGCTCTGGTGAACGACACGCCCGCCCCCACCGCCGACATCATTCACAACGCCGCCTGGCGCTACCCTTCCCGGCAAACCCATGAACGTCTGCGCCAGGCCATCGGCGAACACTGCGACTTCATGGATGCCAGCGCTCTTGCCCTGGCTTTGCTGGGTGACAGCATCTACGCCAACCCCCTCATGCTTGGCTACGCCTGGCAGAAAGGCTGGATACCGCTGAAAGGCGACAGCCTGCGCCGCGCCATTGAGCTGAATGGCGTCATGGTGGACAAAAACCTGTCGGCCTTTGAGTGGGGCCGCCGCGCCGCGCACGAAGGCGCCGACGCCATCACCCCGCCTCCCGCCAGGGTGCTGGCCATGCCGGAAACGCTGGATCAAATCATCGAACGCAATACCCGGTGGCTCACCGATTACCAGAACACGGCCTACGCCCAACGTTATGCGCACGCTGTGCAAGCCATCAGGCAAAAAGAAACGGAAACCCTGGGCCGCGATGAAACCCGCCTCAAACTCACCGAAGCCGTGGCACACAATCTGGCCAAACTCATGGCCTACAAGGACGAATACGAAGTCGCCCGTCTTTATACAGAGCCCGGGTTTCTGGAGCGCCTGCGCGCCTCGTTTGAAGGCGAGCCCGGCCAGGACTACACTCTGCGCTTTCACATGGCGCCCCCCCGTTTTGCCAGGCGTGACGCCCAGGGCCGCCCCCAGAAGACCGCCTACGGCCCCTGGCTGCTGAAGGCCATGAAGTGGCTGGCCGCCATGCGCCGCCTGCGCGGCACCGCGCTCGACCCTTTCGGCAAAACCGAAGAACGCCGCCGCGAACGGCAACTGGTGGAAGATTACCTGGCCATGCTGGATGAATTCACCCGCTCACTGGACGCACAACGCCTGCCCGCCGCCCTGGAACTGGCCCGTTTGCCAGACAGCATCCGCGGCTATGGCCATATCAAGGAAGCGGCCATGAATAATGCCGACCAGCGCCGGGCCGGGCTGTTGGAACGCTATCGCAACGGCGATATGGCAACCACAGAAGCGCGCCACAACGTGGCCTGATATCGCAGCAACCGGGCCAGAACCCGCCTCAAGCACGGGTTCTGGCTGTTCAAAGCCTTATGAAAGCTCTGAACAATCCACCACGCCGCCAGCATCCTCGGAGTCGGGCGGTCTGCCACGTTGCATTCCATCCCGATCCGAGGCTCAGGCTTCATGGCCATCAGCTCGTTCCAGCATCGGTGAGAAAATCCTGACGGTTCTGAAGATAAGCTTCTGTTTCCTCCAGAAAGGCGGCCGCAGCCAGAGAAAGTCTGGCATTACGCCTCTGGATCAGCCACAATTCGTGCCCATGCTGACGGGCGCCTTCTATGCCGATTACACACAAACCCAGTTGACGCGCGGGCTCTGATGCATAACCAGGCACAACCGTAATACCCAACCCCTCCCCTACCAGCTTAAGGGCGGAGCTCAACATAGCGACTTCTATCCCATAGCGAAATTCGAGACTTAAGTCCGCAGCCACACGATCCAGGCTGCGCCGCACACCGTAGACATGGCGTAGCATGACATGATCCTGGGCGGCCACATCTTCCCAGGAAAGCGACGACCGGGCGGCAAACTCATGTGTGGGCGCACAGACTACATGCATGGAATCGCGATAAATAACACGCGTCATCAACACATCCTCGCGTGTCTCTTCCATGGATGCGATCCCAAAATCAACGCGCCCATTTCTTACATGCTCTATTGTGTCATCCGTGGTGAGTTCGAAAAGATCCAGTTTCACACTTGGATATTTACGATGATACAGAGCTACAACGTCGCCCAACAGCCCCACCATCATTAAAGGAGACGTGGCCACCCCAACTTTGCCGCGTTCCAATGATCGCATGCCCGACATACTGCGTTCTGCCGCCCTGATGGTGCCAAGAATTTCTTGCGCATAGGCGTAAAAATCTTCAGCACCTTCGCAGGGCACAACGCTGCGTGTAGAACGTTCAAATAAGGGCTGCCCGACTTCTGCTTCAAGCTCTGCGCACAGCTTGCTGACTGCAGACTGCGTCACAAAAATCGCACGCGCCGCAGCAGTGAAGCTGCGCAACTCATAAAGCGCGCAAAAAGCACGCAATTGCTTGAAGGTAATATTCATGTACGACGCGGCGCTTGGGCGCTCTCTCTCAAAGTATGAGTGACCGATCTTCGGCGCCTGCCGAGTTCAGCACTTGATTGAAAGCATATCGCGATCTGCGTTCAAAGGTGGCGCCAGCCAGCGAATCGCCCCAGGGGTGCGTGAAAACCGCACAGGGATGGACATTGTTGTCAGAGGCCCTTCGGTTGGGTGATCCACCTTCTGGAAGAAGCCGACCTTTTTCAAATGCTCATCTTCAAACAATGCCTCGGGCGTATTCACCGGCGAATGTGGAATATCGGCAGCAGCCAGCAGAGACAACCACTGTTCTGTGGTTTTTTGAATGACGATATCAGCAAGATCCTGATAAAGCTCATCAAAATGCTGCGCACGTGATTCTGCATTGGCATACCGCGCATCCATAGTCAGATCAGGGCGCCCCGCTAAAGTGAAGAACCGCTGCCATTGTGCATCGGTATAAGGCAGCAACGCTATATAACCGTCCCGCGTAGGGTAAGGTCTCCGTTGCTTCGACAGAACGCGGTTGTAACCCATGGGACCACGTGGTGGAATATAGCTATGACCGCTCAGATGCTCGATTAGCGTAAAGGACACCATGGTTTCAAACATGGGAATCTCAAGCGCCTGGCCCATTCCAGACCGTTCCCGCTCATACAAGGCCATCGGTATTGCATAAGCCAGCGTCAAACCTGCTATTTTGTCAGCCAGTATGGTGTTCACATAGGCAGGGGCACCGTCATTGTGTCCCTGAAGTTCCGCCAGGCCGCTCATGGCCTGGATGATGTCATCGAAAGCAGGCCGGGCAGCATATGGCCCAGCCTGCCCAAACCCAACAGCAATGCAGTGGATCAGCCGTGGGTTACGTGAACATAGCGTCTCTGCATCCAGGCCCAGGCGCTGCAAGGCTGCTGGGCGCACGTTAGATACGAAAACGTCCGCCTCATCCACCAAGTTCAGCAACTGCTCACGATCTGCTGGTTTCTTGGCGTCCAGAATTACGCTGTACTTATTGCGATTGAGGTTTAGATAAGCAGGCCCCATACCGGCATTGGCAGAAGGAGAGGTCGCGCGGAACACATCTCCTTGTGGCGATTCAACCTTTATGACTTCTGCCCCCATATCTGCCAGAATCTGGGTGGCATATGGCCCCATGCCGACCGAGGTCATATCAATAATACGTACACCAGCAAGAGGACCAGACATCACTTTTTCTCCTGCCCCTGCTTACGCGTAACAAAGGGAGCCATATACCGCTTGGGTTCGTCAGTGGTAAACGACTCACCAAAGACGTCAACACTACGATCCAGACCGGCTTCCACAGTAGCCTCATTCCAATACTGCAACAATGTCTTCTGAGCCCGCACCGCACGGGGTCCGCTGGCCACAATCGGCTCGACTGTGCTTTCTACCAGCTCGTCCAGCGCCCCATCTCCTTCTTCACAAACAAACTGAAGAAAACCCCACTGCAAAGCCTGCTGAGCATCAACTGTCTCACCCGTGAGCAGAAGCCAATTTGTTGCCCCCAGACCTATCAAGTCTGGCAGCAAAAGCGCATGAATAACCGATGGAATACCCACCCGTACTTCCGGCATGCCGAATACCGCTGCGCTTGTACCCAATCGTATGTCGCATGCTGCCGCCAGCTCCATGCCCGCTCCCAGACAAAAGCCAGGGATACGCGCAATAGTCGGGACGGGAACCGCCATGACAGCATTACACAAGCGGCGCAAACGCGTGATGAATGCCCTTGCTCCTTCCGGATCCAATTCAGCCATTTCATAAATATTGGCGCCGCCTATGAACGCCTTCTCTCCGCTGCCCCGGATAATCAAGGCCCGCGCATCCTCCTGCCCGGCGACCCATTGCAGTGCCTCAATGAGGCTGAGAGTAACGGTCGATGCGAGGATGTTCAGACTCTTTGCATCACGAATCTTTAATGTATATACACCACGCTCGTCTCGCGTAATCGCTGCATGAGCGAAGTGAGGAATATTCAAACTCATTCCAGTCTCCTACTGTAGTTTCAAGGTGCGATGCTACGGCGCATGTTTAATCTGAACAAGGGATTAATTTTCATAAACTAAGTCCAATTTAGAATAAATAAATTTGAAATTTCCATAGTCTTGCCGAGCCAATTA
>JAAZDZ010000163.1 GCA_012512545.1 Alcaligenaceae bacterium
CCTCTACGCCACCGCTGTGTTGTCCGGCAACCGCAACTTCGACGGCCGCATCCACCCCTACGCCAAGCAGGCTTTCCTGGCCTCGCCGCCGCTGGTCGTGGCCTACGCGATTGCGGGCACCATCCGTTTCGATATCGAAAAAGACGTGCTGGGCCATGACGCCGAAGGCAAACCCGTCACCCTGAAAGATATCTGGCCCACCGACGAGGAAATCGACGCGCTGGTGGCTTCCAGCGTCAAGCCGGAGCACTTCCGCCAGGTCTACGAGCCCATGTTCGCGCCCAGCACAGCTCCGGGCGTGAAGATTTCACCGCTCTACAACTGGCGCCCGCAAAGCACGTATATCCGCCGTCCCCCTTATTGGGAAGGCGCGCTGGCAGGCGAACGCAGCCTCAAGGGCATGCGTCCGCTGGCCGTACTGGGCGACAACATCACCACCGACCACCTCTCACCTTCCAACGCCATCCTGCCCGACAGCGCGGCAGGCGAGTACCTGGCAAAAATGGGCCTGCCCGAAGAGGACTTCAACTCCTATGCCACCCACCGCGGCGATCACCTGACCGCACAGCGGGCGACCTTTGCCAACCCCAAGCTCATCAACGAGATGGCCGTGGTCGATGGTGAAGTGAAACAGGGCTCGCTCACCCGCCTGGAACCCGAAGGCAAGGTCATCCGCATGTGGGAAGCCATTGAAACCTACATGGATCGCGACCAGCCGCTGATCATCATCGCCGGTGCCGACTACGGCCAGGGTTCTTCGCGCGACTGGGCAGCCAAGGGCGTGCGTCTGGCTGGCGTGCAGGTCATTGTCGCCGAAGGCTTTGAGCGTATCCACCGCACCAACCTGGTCGGCATGGGCGTGCTGCCGCTGGAATTCCAGCCCGGCACCAACCGCAAGACCCTGGCTCTGGACGGCACCGAAACCTACGATGTGACGGGTGACCGCAAGCCGGGCGCCCTCCTCACCCTGGTCATCCACCGTCGCAACGGCGAACAGGTTGAAGTGCCTGTCACCTGCCGCCTGGATACCGCCGAGGAAGTCTCCATCTACGATGCGGGCGGTGTCCTGCAGCGCTTCGCTCAGGATTTCCTCGAAGCCAACGCATAAGCGCATTGGGGAAGCTCTGCTGCACGAGCTTCCCCTTGCACACCTGAAAAGGAAACAACATGACTTTTGCACCACAGGTGAAAATTCCCGCCATCTACATGCGCGGCGGCACCAGCAAAGGGGTCTTTTTCAATCTGCAAGACCTGCCCGCCCCGGCTCAGGCGCCCGGCCCGGCCCGTGACGCCCTGCTGATGCGTGTGATCGGCAGCCCCGACCCCTACGGCAAACACACTGACGGCATGGGCGGCGCCACCTCCAGCACCAGCAAGGTGGTGATTCTCTCGCGCAGCCAGCGTCCCGGCCACGATGTCGATTACCTGTTTGGCCAGGTATCCATTGATCAGCCCTTCATCGACTGGAGCGGCAACTGCGGCAATCTGTCAGCCGCGGTCGGCTCCTGCGCCATTCAGATGGGCTTGCTGGATGCCGCAAAGCTGCCTGCCGACGGCCAGGCCACTGTCACCATCTGGCAGGCGAATATCGGCAAGACCATTGTCACCGAAGTGCCCATGAGCGGCGGCGCCGTTCAGGAAACCGGCGATTTCGAGCTGGATGGCGTGACCTTCCCGGCCGCAGAAATCCAGGTCGCTTTCATGGACCCGGCGGCAGACGATGAAGACGGCGGCGCCCTGTTCCCCACCGGCCAGGTAGTGGACGAGCTCGACGTGCCCGGCGTGGGCACGTTCAAGGCCACCATGATCAACGCAGGCATCCCCACGGTTTTCCTGGAAGCAGCCGCCCTGGGCTACAAGGGCACTGAATTGCAGGACGACATCAACGGCGACCCGAAAGCGCTGGCGATGTTTGAAACCGTGCGTGCCCATGCCTCGCTGCGCATGGGCTTGATCGCCAATCTTGAGGAAGCCGCCCAACGGCAGCACACGCCAAAGATTGCATTCGTTGCACCGCCCGCCGAATACACCGCTTCCAGCGGCAAAACCGTCACCCCCCAGGAAATCGACCTGCTGGTGCGGGCATTGTCCATGGGCAAGCTGCATCATGCGATGATGGGAACGGCTGCAGTAGCGATTGGCGCGGCGGCAGCCATTCCCGGCACTCTGGTCAACCAGGCGGCAGGCGGCGGCGACCTCGAAGCCGTGCGCTTTGGTCACCCCTCCGGCACATTGCGGGTGGGCGCCGAAGCCCGCCAGCAGAATGGCCAATGGACCATCACCAAAGCCGTCATGAGCCGCAGCGCCCGCGTGCTCATGGAAGGCTGGGTGCGGGTTCCCGGAGACGCGTTCTAAACGCTTCCCTTGTACCCGGGCCTTTTCCCCTGCATGAAAAGGCCCGGCACTTGCTGCTCCGTGGCGGGGCGGCAGGCATGCCAAAACACCGCGCCGCCCTTCTTATTGTTTACGGAGGCAACTATGGCGCGAACAGAACATCCGCAGTGGGACCCGGTCATGGTCGATATCGCGGATTACGTCCTTCATACCCCCATTGATTCCGATCTGGCCTACGAAACGGCCCGTCACTGCCTGCTCGACACCCTGGGCTGCGGGCTGGCTGCGCTCGATTTTCCCGCCTGCACCAAACTGCTTGTCG
>JAAZDZ010000164.1 GCA_012512545.1 Alcaligenaceae bacterium
CCCAGATAGGTATACAGTTCGTCTGCTGGCTGAACCGCCATGCCCAATGTTGCGACACTATCTCGATCTGTCAGGCGTATGATCAACAAGGCATCCTGTTGCGTATCCATGCACTGTTCCACGCGGCTGACCAGTTCTTCCCGCTCTGCGCGCGTCAAATAACACTCAAAAGCAGACTTCTGTCCGCCGCAGGCGAAATCCTTGAGCACCTTATGTGTTTGACGCAGACGCCTTGGGTCACGAACGTCATAAGCCACCAAATAGAGTTGCCGTACCATTGCCGCCTCTCCTTTTCAGGACAAAACTACAATAACTCGTCACAAACGCCAGGACGGTGCACAATATATTCAACCAGTACACCACCTAACTCATTGATCTGCTGGGCGGACAACTCATGCCCACGCAACTCGCGCGGGATATTGATTTGCAGATGCAGGTAGCGGGCACCACGCCGACAAACTTCGGCGACGAGATTCACCGGAAGGGTGCCGATGACTGTGTCTCCTTGACGAATAATATTTACATCATCAAGGTGATCCAGATTACGCACAACCTGAGCGTTTATATTTTTTCGCAGCCATTCAAGCGCCCCTGGGTGCCGTGTAATCAAATAGATCATTCGCTTAATTCCCTTTTCGAAAACTATATTTTGAGGGAATTTCGGCGCAGCACCGCTCTGGCAAGCTTGCAGAAAGAATTTTCAGAATGAAAAATCAACAGGACGCGTTATAGTAAGCAACGGTATTTCCCTAAACCAAAGGCACTTTCCTTGCCCACATGTAGCCACTGACCAAGATAGATAAAAGGCAACAGAGGTGGCGCCACTTGCAATAGCTGCCAGCTACCAACGAAGCCACCTAATGTCATTTTCTGATTTTGCCGTGAGGAATAACGCGACCAATCGGCCCAGACCAAACAGCGCTCACCTTCGGATACGGAATCGGCCAGCACATTCAACTGATGTATTTCAGCTAAAGAGTAAGCCTCCGCCTGTTGCGCACAGACATGGAAACTGACACGCCTGATCAAATGGCGCAAAAAAATGCCGGGGCTTATGTCCCGTTCTCTTATCAGCTTCCCCCGTTGCTCGATACGCAAGGGTGTTTCCAGATGCAGCGTGATGTCTGTCGGATTGGAAAAACGCGGTATGCTGAGATCGACTTCGTGACGGAAAATCTGTTTTTTCTCAGGGCTATAAAGTGTGATCGGTGGCCCATCCGGCGCGAGAAGCTCTACCCCTTCCAGGATAGCTCTGCCATCCCCCTTTCCAACACCCTCGGAAAAAGCGCGTTGCCATGCGGCGGTAATCAAAGGTAGCTGCTTAACTGCGGCAGGCGTCATCAGCACCATATCGAATGAATAAACATCGCCTGGACGATACTGGCTGGATTCCGAAAAAGGCGTTTCTATTGCATAGGAAGAAAGCGCTGGAATGCTGCCCTTCTGAGCGCCAGCGGGCCGGGCGGCATTCTGCGGCTCAAACAGCGGTGGGTAAGCGCATGCCGCCAACAAGGTACAGCCACGGCAATCGGGCACATTTATCAGGCAGGCCAGTTCCTTGAGCGCTCGTCCAAACACACCTCGCAGGGTCGAGCCAGCATAGGCGGGTAATCGCAGAGAGGACACCACCCGCCAATGAAAGCGGTAACGTGCCACTTGCAGGGTCAGCTCTTTTTTTCGCTCCACCGCCCACTCTCTTTCCAGTCTCGTATTGCGGTGCGTAAAGTCTTGAGACCCTCCGCTTCCAGGGTATGAATATCGGTGGCGGACGCCCTGGCCCTGGTATCCACCTTATGGCCCTGACGCGTCTCATGCAGCAGGGGTTGGGCCGAAACCAGCAGGCGCGCCGCCTGAGCACCGCCCGCATGTGAACCAATGCTGTCCAACTTGTAGATGATATCGCTGTCCTTGACAGCGTCCAGCCCCATGCGCCCCGATTTACATTCGATCAGCAACAGACGGTTGCAATGCACAATAAAGGCGTCGATTTCATTATCCTGCCCCTTCTTGCGGTGGGCGATGTCTCCGAATTTGAGGCCAATCTCCACATGGTCGATCTGCTCAGTCTGCGCCACATGCCAGATATATTCTTCCAGCCAGCCGCCCGTCAAATAGCGGGCGCCATCAGCACAGACTATGGCGTATTGCTCTTCGCCGAGGGGGTCGAGAACCCTGCCCTTTTCAAGCAGTTCCAACGCCTTTCGCCACTGGGGACCAACCCGATTCAGCGTCAGCGTCTGTGCATCAGCAGTGTTACCATCCACTTGCCGGTTGAACTGCTGAATAAGCACCGCCAGAACTTCTGCATGGTCGCCAAGATGCAGGGTGGCGCTACGACGCAGCAGTGCCTGTTCGCGCCATTCCAACCGGTCAGAGTCGGCAGACCGTTTGATTTTCCCAAGCGCATGCAGATAAAGCTCAGGATGCAGCAGGGAGTTGAGTGCAATACTGCCCGCCTGCGGAATCAGCTCTTCCAGGCGACCATCTCTTGTATCGCAATAAATGGCCCGATCATTTTTTTTCCGATCCAACGCGTCCCAGATCGCCAGGGCCATCTGCTTGGTGCCACCCGTGGCATTCCAAGTCAAACGCGCATCAGGAAAATCTTCCGACAAACGTTCGCGCAAGTTCAGCATGTATTCCAGAGTGTCCTCAAAGGGATGCGCGGGGAATGGTGGCTGGAGATAAACCTGCTCCGGTGAAAAGCCCGCTGCCTCTAGTGTCTGGATAAAAGCCTGGGCATCAGCCTCCTTGTCTTCGGTACATAGCAACACAATAGCATCTGGCCTTTCCTGTAACAGCGGAATCAAATTTGCCAGAGACTGTCCCGTTACGACACACAAGTGTAGATTTCTCATTACGCTCCCGAGCCCATGCTTTTTTTCAGATAGTCCATGATCAACAAAGTATTGAGATAGTCTTTATCTTTGTGTGGGTTTTTCTTGAGGCTTTTCTCAACCCATTTCTTTTCCACTACCATTCTGTCCTTCAGCACCCTGGCCACCCCTATAGCAATATCATCGGGCCACATACCGTTTTTCAGCCCCGCCAGCAAAGCACTGAATTCGGGCTGGTTTTTATCTACACGGGCATCCAGACACTCGGCCATTGCTTTGTCCACCGGACTCATTGCTGCAATGGCCTGTTTGCGTTCAACCTCTTCACGCGCCTTGCGTTCGGCTTCCGCCTTCTGTC
>JAAZDZ010000165.1 GCA_012512545.1 Alcaligenaceae bacterium
CATCATCCGTATCCGGTCGGACGCCTTGAGCTCGATGCCGACCTTCCCGCCCGTACCCCCCCGCTTATCAAGGGGTATCTGAAGGTAGGCGCCCGTATTTGTGGTGAACCCGCCTGGGATCCAGATTTCAACACCGCCGACTTCCCGGTTTTCCTGGATATCGACGCAATGGATGCGCGCTACCGCCGACATTTCGGCATTGGCTGATTCACGCGGACCGGGCTTCAACCTTTATATTGAAACCGGCCTTTTTCCATTCCGTGCGTTCGCCCTCCAGCAAATAGGCCGTCAGAGGCCGTGATTGCAGCCATGCTTCCGAAGCGTGGACGATGACATGGTTGTCGTTCACGCTGAGGCTCAATGGCAGTTCGGGGATGTCTTCGCGGCGGCGGCACAGCAGCACGGCCAGGCGCAGGCAGAACAGGGCCAGCCAGTGGCTGCGGGTATCTTCAGGCAGATATTTGGGCAGCTTGCCCAGGTGGCCCAGCGCAAACGCCGACATCAAAGCCTGTTCGTGAGTGGAAAAGCCCGGCATGTCGGCGTTGCCCAGCACATAAGCGGTGTGTTTGTCGTAGTTTGCGTGCGCAATGCTGATGCCCACTTCATGCAGCTTGGCGACCCAGCTTACGGTGCGGGCGACTTCCTGCTTTTCGCCGTCGTCGGGCAGGTCGAGCTGATCAAACAATGCCATGGCGATGGCTTCGACACGCTGGGACTGAGAAGTGTCGAGCTGATAGCGGTGCATGAACTGCTTGACGGTTTCGTCGCGCTTGTCGTGCTTGGAATCCCGTCCCAGCAGGTCGTAAAGCACGCCCACGCGCAAGGCGCCGTCGCCAGCGCGCATGAGATCGATTTTCAGTTCCTGGAAGGCGGCCAGCATGATGGCCAGCCCGCCTGCCAGCACGACGGCGCGGTCAGGTTTGAGGCCCGGCAGGGTTTCCATATCGACCCTGCCATCGCGCACAAGCTTGTTCCTGAGCGTTTCCAGACCTTCGCGGGTAATGCCCTTGGCAGACATGCCGGTTTCGGCCAGAACGGCGATCAGCCCCTTGGCTGTGCCTGACGACCCGTAGGCTTGCTCCCAGCCCGTCCGTTTGTACGGGCGCGCAATGGTCTCGATTTCCCGGCGCGCTGCCATGATGGCCTTGCGCATGCGTTCTTCGGTAATGCGGCCATCGGCAAAGAAGCGTCGCGTGTGACTGACGCAACCCATGGCAAGCGAGCTCATGTGCAGGGGCTGGAATTCCTGGCCGATAATGACTTCGGTGGAGCCGCCGCCGATATCAATCATGAGACGCCGGTCGGAAGACGGCGGCAGCTCGTGAGTGACCCCTGTGAAGATCAGTCGGGCCTCTTCCTGCCCGGAAATGATTTCGATCGGAAAGCCCAAAGCCTCTTCCAGGCGGGGCAGCAGTTCGGAGGCGTTGCTGGCGATGCGCAGCGTATTGGTAGCCACCGCCCGCACGCGGTTAGGGTGGAAGCCTTCAATGCGTTCTGAAAAGCGCTGCAGGGATTCCACTGCACGCTGTACCGCGTTTTCGTCCAGAATGTTGTTGCGCCCCAGGCCAGCGGCCAGCCTGACGTGTTCTTTCAGACGGTCGATGGAGTAAATCTGGGCAGCACCGTCAAGGAGGACGACCCGGCCAATGGAGAGTCGGAAGCTGTTCGACCCGAGGTCGATGGCGGCAAGAAGGGAATCCATGGGAAGCACTTTACTACTGAATATCGCTGATTATAGTTTCCCATCGTGTTGTCGGAGTGCCGCGACTCATGCCCGCCTATTTTGGGATGCCGTCATATCCCTGTAAGATTTCTGAAGTAAATAGACACGTTTCGCTTTTCACTTTTTAATTGGCAATCCATGCTTCCCTCTTCTTGCGACCCTACGCTACTCAATCGTGAATTATCGTTGTTGAAGTTCAACGAGCGCGTGCTTGCCATGGCAGAGCGGCCCGAAGTGCCGCTGCTGGAACGATTGCGTTATCTGTGCATTGTTGGCTCGAATCTCGATGAGTTCTTCGAAATCCGCATCGCCAGTGTGAAAGAGCAGCAGAGGCTCAATCCCCACCAGGTCGCTGCGGATGGCTACACGCCGGATGCCGCTTTTGCCCGCATTCATGTGGCGACTCACGAACTGGTTGACCGCCAGAACGCCTTGCTGACGGATTCCGTTCTGCCAGCCTTGCTGGAAGAGGGGGTGGGCCTGCTGCCCAGCCGCGATTGGAGCGAAGAGGTGCGCAAGTGGGCGCACGAATTGTTCGTGCGCGATGTCATGCCGCTGCTCACGCCCATTGGCCTGAACCCTACCCATCCTTTTCCGCGCGTCTACAACAAAAGCCTGAATTTCATTGTGCCGCTGTCCGGCCAGGATGCCTTTGGCCGGGCCGCCTCAATTGCCATCATGCAGGCGCCCCGCGCCCTGCCGCGCATCACCAAGGTGCCGGTGGAGGTCTGCGGCCTGCCGCATGGCTTTGTATTGTTGACAGCGCTGATCCGCGCCTTTGTTGCCGACCTGTTTCCTGGTATGGATGTCAAGGGCTGCTACCAGTGGCGGGTAACACGCAACAGCGATCTGTTCGTGGACGAGGAAGAAATCACCAATCTGCGTCAGGCGTTGCAAGGTGAATTGTCGCAACGCAACTTTGGCGCGGCGGTGCGGCTGGAAATTGATGATTCCATGCCGGCGGAACTGGAGCATTTTCTGCAGAATGAGTTCAGCCTTGCGGCGCAGGATACTTATCGGGTGAGCGGCCCCGTCAACCTGGCGCGTCTCATGCAGTTGTGCAACGCGGTAGACCGCCCGGATCTCGTGTTTTCTTCCTACCGCGCACCGGTGCCCGCGCCCTTCAAGAAGCTGGACGGTCACCCCGACGAACTGTTCAAGGCGATTTCCCGCCAGGATCAGCTCCTGCACCATCCCTATCAGTCTTTCCAGCCTGTTCTGGATTTCCTGACTGCCGCAGCGACCGACCCCAACGTGGTCGCCATCAAGCAGACCATTTACCGCACAGGCGAGGATTCCGAGCTCATGCGGCTGCTGGTGGCGGCGGCCAAGGCGGGCAAGGAAGTCACCGTGGTGGTGGAGCTCATGGCGCGCTTTGATGAGCAGACCAACATCAACTGGGCGGCCCGGCTGGAAGAGGTCGGGGCCCATGTCAGCTATGGCGTGGTCGGGCACAAAACGCATGCCAAAATGCTGCTGGTGCTGCGCCGTGAAGGCGGCCGCATCAAACGTTACGGGCATCTCGGCACGGGTAACTACCACCCGCGCACGGCCAAGCTTTACACCGACTTCGGGCTGATCACCGGCGATCAGCGCATGTGCGAAGACATGGATAAAGTGTTTTCCCTTTTGACCGGCCTTGGTGCGCGGCGGCCCTTGCGGCTGCTGCTGCAGTCGCCCTTCACCTTGCACGAAACCACCATGGCCATGGTCCGGGCCGAGGTGCAGGCCGCCAAGGAAGGTAAACGGGCCCGCATCATGGCCAAGATGAATTCGCTGCTGGAACCCAACATCATCGAGGCGCTTTACAAGGCCAGCCAGGCTGGCGTGAAGATCGACCTCATCGTGCGGGGGGCATGCGCCTTGCGGGCTGGCGTGCCGGGGCTGTCGGAAAATATCCGGGTCCGCTCCATTGTGGGGCGTTTTCTGGAGCATTCCCGCGTTTTCTATTTTTATGCCGGGGGGGCGGAGCACGTCTATCTGTCTTCTGCCGACTGGATGGATCGCAACTTCTTCCGGCGGGTAGAGGTGGCCTTCCCGATTCTGGATCGCCGCCTCAAGCGCCGTGTGGTGCGCGAAGCGTTCACCCTGGCGCTGCGCGACAATCAACTGGCCTGGAAGGCGCTGCCCAACGGTTCTTATGCGCGGGTGCGCAGTCGCGCCAAGCCCGTCAATATGCATCATGTCCTTATGGATGAACTGGGCTCATGATACTGCCGTGGCGGTGTTCCGCAGGGGCCACCGTCTGTTACGATGTTTATTTCCCTGAGTGTCACGAACATGTCATATTGATTGCTTAACATTTCGCCTGATCACATGATTTCATCCTGATTCAACGGTCTCTCTAATAGGACACCATTCATGTTCACTCGCGTATTCAAGCAACTTTCCATCGGCGTGGCGCTGTCTGCAGCGGCTCTGTCGGCCCATGCTGTAGACATCACGGGCGCAGGCGCTTCCTTCCCCTACCCGGCTTATGCCAAGTGGGCGGCTCAGTACCACCAGGAAACCGGCAGCCGCATCAACTACCAGTCCATCGGTTCGGGCGGCGGCCAGCAACAGATCATTGCCAAGACCGTTGATTTCGGTGCTTCGGACGATCCGATGAAAGCAGCTGACCTGACCGAAAACAACCTGCTGCAGTTCCCCGCCATCATTGGCGGCGTGGTTCCGGTCATCAACGTTGACGGCATCAAGCCCGGCGAACTCAAGATTTCCGGCGAAGTGCTTGCCAACATCTATCTGAGCAAGATCACCAAGTGGAACGACGACGCCATCAAGGCGCTGAACCCTGATCTCGCACTGCCCGATGTTTCCATCATCGTAGTGCATCGTTCCGATGGTTCCGGCACGACCTTCAACTGGACAAACTACCTGTCCAAGGTTTCCACCGACTGGAAAGATACCGTGGGTGAAGGCAAGGCTGTGAAGTGGCCCGTAGGCCAGGGCGGCAAGGGCAACGAAGGTGTTGCAGCCTACGTGCGCCAGCTGAAGAACTCCATCGGCTATGTCGAGTATGCCTACGCCAAGCAGAATAATCTGTCCTGGACGCAGATGCAGAAC
>JAAZDZ010000166.1 GCA_012512545.1 Alcaligenaceae bacterium
GTCATGGGCGCCTTCATATGGCTGCAGCGCCTGCACCACGACAGCGTCATGTTTGTGACCATTGACCAGGAAACCCGCCAGCAGCGCCTGATGATGATTATTCTGGCGTTGTCTTTCGTCATTGTGCTCAATCTGCTGGCCCTGTGGCGGTACACCCGCTTCCGCACTCAGGCGGAAGCGGCTCTTATTGCCGAAACCGGCTTTCGCCGCGCCATGGAAAACTCCATGTCCACCGGCATGCGGGTCTTCGACATGCAAGGGCGCATTGCCTACGTGAACCCGGCGTTCTGCCGCATGATAGGCTGGAACGAAGCCGACCTCATCGGCCGCACCGCGCCCTTCCCCTACTGGATACCCGGGCGGCACGCTCAGCACCGCGAAACCCTTGACCTGCTGCTTTCGGGCCGCACGCCCAGCTCGGGCCTGGAAGTGGAAGCCCAGCGCCGCGACGGCTCGCGCTTTACGGCCCGCATGTATGTTTCGCCTCTGCGCGACCCCAACGGCGAGCAGATCGGCTGGATGACTTCCATGACGGATATCACCGAACCCAAACGCATCCGCGAGGCGCTGACTGCCGCCCACGAACGCTTCATGACGGTTCTGGAGGGCCTGGACGATGCCATTTCCGTGGTGGCCGATACCACCGAGGGCCTGGAACTGCTGTTTGCCAACCGCACCTACCGCCGCTTCTTCGGCGCTCAGTCAAGCGGTCACGCCGAACTGCTCGGCGGCCGCCTGGGCCGCTTCACTGACGAAACCGTGGAAATCTATTCCGACTCGGCGCAGCGCTGGTTTGAAGTCCATCACCGCATTCTGGCCTGGACGGACGGGCGGCGCGTGCGGCTGCAGGTGGCGCGCGACATCACTGAACGCCGCATGCACGAAGAAGCCTCGCAGCGCCAGCAGGAAAAAGTCCAGCTCACCAGCCGCCTCACCACCATGGGTGAAATGGCTTCATCCCTGGCCCACGAGCTCAACCAGCCCCTGACCGCCATCGCCAACTACAACATGGCTGCCGTCGCCATGCTCAAGGCGGACAGCCAGAATACCGACAGGCTGCTCGAAGCCCTGGAGAAATCTGCCTCGCAGGCCGAGCGCGCCGGGAAAATCATCAGCCGCATCCGCGAATTCGTGAAACGCAGCGAACCCCGGCGCCAGCCGGTGAATGTTCAGGGCATTATGGATAACGCCGTGGCTTTTGCAGAAATCGACGCCCGCAAGCGCCAGATCGAAATCCAGCAACAACTGCCCGACCCCATGCCCGACGTTCTGGCCGACCCCATCCTGATCGAGCAGGTATTATTGAACCTTTTGAAAAACGGCGTAGAGTCGATGGAAAGAAGCGACTACCACATCCTGCATGTCAATGTCACACAGCGGGCTGCCATGCTGGAAATCGCCGTCATTGACCGCGGACACGGGCTGGACAATCCCGAACGCCTGTTCGAACCGTTCTACAGCACCAAATCGGAGGGCCTGGGCATGGGGCTGAACATCTGCCGTACCATCATAGAATCCCATCATGGCCGCCTCTGGGCTGAAGAAAACCCGGAAGGCGGCACGATATTCCGCTTTACCCTGCCTTGCGCGCCGCAAGGCACCTCAGCAACACAAGAAGAACTTCAGGAGCAAAGTGCATGACGACCATCCAAGCAACGGGCACGATTTTCATTGTCGATGATGACGAAGCCGTACGTGACTCTCTGCGCTGGCTGCTTGAGGCAAATGGCTATCGTGTCAAAAGCTTCAGCGGCGCAGAAGAATTCCTGCACGCTTACGACCCCGATCAGGTCGGCGTGCTGATTGTCGATGTGCGCATGCCCGGCATGAGCGGTCTGGAACTTCAGGAAACCCTGATCGCCCGTCAGGCCCCGCTGCCCACCGTGTTCATCACCGGCCACGGCGATGTGCCCATGGCGGTATCCACCATGAAAAAGGGCGCAGTCGATTTCCTCGAAAAACCATTCAATGAAGCCGAAC
>JAAZDZ010000167.1 GCA_012512545.1 Alcaligenaceae bacterium
GAACAAGCCTATGGGGTGCCCGCATCCATCATTGTCGCGATTATTGGCGTGGAAACCCTGTATGGCCGCCATACGGGCGATTTCCGTGTGCTGGATGCCCTGGCCACGCTGGGCTTTCGCTACCCCGATGCCAGCCGCCCCGAACGCGCGCACATGTTCCGCAATCAACTGGCGGATCTCATCGTGCTGGATTACCAGGGGAAGCTTGACGCCCGCCAGGCGACCGGCTCGTTCGCAGGCGCAATGGGACTGCCGCAATTCATGCCGGGCAGCCTGATGCGTTACGCCACGGATGGCGATCACGATGGCCGCATCGACCTGCATGCCAGCACGACAGACGCCATCGCCTCGGTAGCCCGTTTTCTGCGCCTGCACGGCTGGCAACCTCATGTGCCGGTGTTTGCGCCAGTCACTCCGCCCGCAGACGCCCAGCGCCTGGTCACAGGCGGGCTGACACCTACTCTGAACTGGCACCAGCTGGAATCTTCCGGCGCGCAGCTGCAGGCAGGCGCTCAGCCAGCCAATTGGCAGCAGCATGAACTGGGCATGGTGAATCTGGTGGATGAGCCTCGAAATACGGTTGAGTACCGTGTAGGTACGCCCAACTTCTTTGCACTCACACACTACAACCGCAGCTATTTCTACGCCAGCTCAGTGGCCGATCTGGCCCAGGCAATCGAGCGTCGCATGCAAGCCGCGCCCGCCACGCATTAGAAGGCGTTAAAGACAAATAGCTGGAACAACAGACAGGCGCCCGCATACAGCGCCTGCCTGCTACCGCTTTCTTTTAATTGAACACGCCGGTTGAAAGATAGCGGTCACCGCGATCGCAGACGATGAACACAATGGTGGAATTTTCTACGCGTTGCGCCACCCGCAGCGCCGCCACCAGAGCCCCTGCCGATGAAATACCCCCAAAGATGCCTTCTTCGGCCGCCAGGCGGCGCGCCATGTCTTCGGCTTCAGCCTGGCTGATGGATTCAAAGGCATCGACCCGCTGTGGCTGATAAATACGCGGAAGGTATTCTTCCGGCCACTTGCGTATGCCGGGAATCTGCGACCCTTCAGCGGGTTGCGCCCCCACCACCTGAATTTCAGGGTTGCGCGACTTCAGATATTCGCTGACCCCCATGATGGTGCCGGTGGTGCCCATGGCGCTCACAAAATGCGTCACCCGGCCTTCAGTCTGTTCCCAGATTTCTGGACCGGTACTCTGCACATGGGCAACGGGGTTGTCTGGATTGGCGAACTGGTCGAGCACCTTGCCCTTGCCTTCGGCCTGCATCCTGGTAGCGAGATCGCGGGCGTATTCCATGCCGCCTTCTTCCGCCTTGGTGAGGATGAGTTCGGCGCCGTAGGCGGTCATGGAAGCACGGCGTTCCACCGAAAGGTTGTCCGGCATGATGAGTATCATGCGATAACCGCGCACGGCCGCCGCCATGGCCAGGGCGATGCCGGTATTGCCGCTGGTGGCTTCGATCAGGGTGTCGCCCGGCTTGATTTCGCCGCGCGCCTCGGCCTCGCGGATCATGGAAATGGCGGGTCGATCCTTGACCGAGCCTGCCGGGTTATTGCCTTCCAGCTTGGCCAGAATGACGTTGCCGCGCGATTCGCCTGCGGCTCCGGGCAGCCGCTGCAGGCGTACCAGTGGGGTCGAACCGATAATGTCTTCGATAGTGGGATAGGTTTTCATGAGCAAAATCATACACCGCTACACCAGCAATGCGCAGGCATTTCGCGCCCGCCTGAGCGGGCGCTCCAGCCAGCGGCAGGCTCGCAAAAGATCTTAGCGGCTGCGCTTGCTGCCGCGGGCAGTTGCCGCGC
>JAAZDZ010000168.1 GCA_012512545.1 Alcaligenaceae bacterium
CTCCAATTCTAGCCGCGAACTTTCGTTTTGTATGGCTTGCCGGGCAAAGCGCGAACCACAGCGATGGCGCGCCATGGCCGCCGCAAAGGCAACCGCCTCTAAAGCGCCTGGCCCGGGTGCGGGAAAACGCCGTTCGGGTCGAACAGGTTTTTCATGGCGGCATCAATGTCCTGAGCGGCGCGGGCGGCGTTGACGGCTTCGCACGGCCCAGAACCGCCCTGAGCGGGGCCGTTGCCGGAACCTGCGTCGCCTTCCGCGCCGACGCCCGGCAATTCCAGGGGCAATTGCTGCCCCGCCGCCGCGTCGGCCAGTTGCTCGTCCAGCACCACCCATTCCACCCAGGCGAGGTCGCCGCCATGGCCCAACAACAGGTGCGACAGATTAAGCGTATTGCCTGCGGCTGGCTGCAGGGCGTCCAGCCGGTAGCGCGAAGGCCAGGCCCGCCATTCCGCGCATAGACGGGCGTCATCTCCCATCGACAGGCTGAATAGAGAAGGAATGAGCTGTTGCAGGCGGAGGCTGTCGAGCGCCTTGCGGTTATCGGTGCCGAATTCCCCCAGGCCGACAGAGGTTCCATCGCCCAGCAAGGCGGTCGCGTGCACGAGGCCGGAAGCCGCAGTGTGGCCTGTGGGCCAATTGCAGGATGCACGGTCTGCCAGCCAGGCCGCCACCGTCAGATGGGCGGGAAGACCCGCAAAGCAGGTAAAGCCCACGGCTTCGAGTTCGCCCAGCAGGCAGCCAGGCTGCACAAACCAGCGGCTGCCGCCGGGTTCCAGGCGCTGATGCGCAGAAATTTCGCGACCTGGCCGTAGCCAGAGCACTGGCCCATCGTGCAGCGCTGGAGTGGGCACGTCGTCCAGAGCCATGCATACGCCATATTCAGCACACAGCACGCGCGCATGATGGGCGTCGGCAGGCTGCCGGACGGTCAGGCGCGCAGCCTGCCTGCCAGGCTCGTCAGCCAGCACTGCAAGCGTTCCCGCCACTAAGCGGCGCAGGCGGTTGCAGAAAGCCTCCCAGGGGGTGACGGGTGGACGCCGCCCCTTCAAGAACGCGCGACGGCTTTCCGATTGCATGCCTATTTCTCCTGATGAACCTCAAAAAACCAGGGCGCCGCGCCATACGGCCTGCTGCAGCACCGCCCGGCTACAATTCCCACTACTTCCGATCTACCCCATCCGTATTACGCAAGCCATGTCATCTCTAGCACAGCGCACCGAACAGGTCATGCCCTTCTATGCCGTTGAAATGTTCAAACAGGCGGCCGCTCTGAGCGCGCAAGGGCGCGACATTATCAGCCTGGGCATCGGCGAACCTGATTTTACGGCGCCGCCGCAGGTTGTCGAAACCCTTAACCGCGCCGCCGAGGCCGGTCTGAGCGGCTATACCTCGCCCGCCGGCCTGCCGGTGCTGCGCGAAACCATCGCCCATCACTACAGCGACCGCTACGGGGCCAGCGTTGACCCTTCACGCATCATCGTCACAGCCGGCGCTTCCGGCGCCCTGCTGCTGGCCGCCATGGCGCTGATCAACCCGGGCGACGAAGTCCTGCTGCCCGACCCGTCCTACCCCGCCAACCAGAATTTCATTATTTCCGCTGGCGGCGTGCCCCGGCTGATTCCCACTCATGCCGGGCAGCGCTTCCACCTTTCGGCCGAAGATGTGCGGCGCCACTGGAGCCCGCAAACCCGGGGCGTGCTGATTGCGTCTCCCAGCAACCCCACCGGCACCAGCATGGAACGCGAAGCCCTGCGCGAACTGGTGGCTGAAGTGCGCGCCCGGGGCGGTTTCATCATCATGGATGAAATCTATATTGGTCTCTACTATGAAGATACCCCGACCAGCGCGCTGACACTGGATGACGATATTGTCATCATCAACAGCTTTTCCAAATACTTCCACATGACGGGCTGGCGGCTGGGCTGGATGATTGCCCCCACCTGGATGTTGCCTGCCCTCGATAAACTGGCTTCCAACCTGTGCATCTGCGCCCCCAGCCTGGCGCAGCACGCCGCCATCAGTTGTTTTGAACCGGAAGTCCTGGCTATTTTCGAGAAGCGCCGCCTGTCATTCAAGCAGCGTCGCGATTACCTGCTGCCCGAACTGGAGCGCCTGGGCCTGCGCGTGCCGGTCAAGCCCGACGGCGCCTTCTACATTTACCTGGACATCAGCCGCTACAGCCAGAACAGCGACGACTTCGCCCAGCAGCTGCTGCATGGCCCGGGCATCGCCACGGTTCCCGGACGCGACTTCGGCCCGGCCCATGCTGCCACCAGCCTCAGGCTGTCATACGCGACCCGGCTGGATCGCCTGCAGGAGGCGGTGGCCCGGCTTGACGCCTGGCTGCCCCAGCAGGCATAGGCTGCGGCTCAGCGCCCCACCGGAATCCCTGACGCCAGGGCGATGCGACGGCGCTCAGCCAGTACCTTGGCGCCATAACCGCCATCGCTGGGGCCTGTCGCGCCAACGTAACAGGCCAGCCCGCGCTCGATGGAGCCGCGCCGGTCGATACAGTCGCGCAATATGCGCGAACCCACCCGCATATTGGCAATAGGATGCAGGGCAGCGATTGTGCCATCGGAAAATTCCGTGAATTTTTCCTTGTGGACGCGGGTCATGACCTGCATCAACCCCTGTGCTCCCACATGGCTTTCAGCATAGGGGTTGTAACGCGACTCGATGGCGATGACGGCGAGAATCAGCTGCGGGTCGAGATCCATTTCCCGAGCGACGACAAAGGCGGTGTTAATGAGGGCGCCCGCCACGCTGGAGGCAATGCGATATTTGCGGGCCAGGTAGCTGCGCAAGGCGGTTTCCTGTGCGGCGGTAATGCCTTCCACGCTGCCTTCTTCCGCCGAAGCTCTGAGCAGACGCACAAAATTGATGCCTTCAGGGCTGGTCGGTGGCGCAGCCGCTTCAGCACCATCCTGTTCAGGCGGCGCTGACACCGTACCTGCAAGATGTTCCAGGAGATCGCGATTTTCGTCGTCGATGGCCAGCATCGCGTACAGCACGTCATCGACGCTTGCGGGGCGCAGCGCTGCCAGCAGAGATTGATGAACCTGGCTGACCTGTTCGCGCAGCGGCGCGATGCTGAACACCATGATAAGCGTCACCAGCACGGCGATTCCCGGGTAAGCCGCGCCCACATTCAGCCATTCGGCAATGCGGCTGCCCAGGGCGGAAATCGAGTGCGCCAGCGGCCCGGGCTGAGGCCGGACCTCGCCAGAGCGCCGGCTGGCGTGGACGCGCCAGTTTTCCAGCACCGCTGTCGCGCCTGGCGATGATTCAGCCGACGTGCGCCCCGCAGAGCGCTGGTTCCGCCTGGAATTGTGGTCCGCAGCCATGGGTTCTCCCTGAAATCAAACCTCTGGAATGTTAACCTTGCCACTCCCAGAGACTGTAACCGGAATTGCCGTCAGCCGTGAAATACCGTGACCTTAGAGACTTCATTCAGCAGCTCGAAAAAGCGGGCCAGCTGAAACGCATCAGTCAGCCCGTCTCGACCCGGCTCGAAATGACTGAAATCAGTGATCGCGTACTGCGCAAAGCCGGGCCTGCCCTATTGTTCGAGCAGCCGACACACAACGGCCAGCCTGCCGGAATGCCGGTGCTGACCAATCTGTTCGGCACGCCGGAGCGGGTCGCCTGGGGCATGGGTGCGTCCGACGTTTCGGCGTTGCGTGGCATCGGCGAACTGCTGGCCAGCCTGCGCGAACCCGAAGCGCCGCGCAATCTGCGCGAAGCCATCGGCACAGTCGGCACCCTGAAATCAGCCTTGTGGGACATGAGCCCCAAGCGCGTGCGCAGCGCCGCCTGCCATGAAATCGTGCTGGAAGGCGATGATGTCGATCTTTCCCGTATTCCGCTGCAACATTGCTGGCCTGAAGATATCGCACCGCTGCTGACCTGGGGGCTGGTCATCACCCGCGGCCCGCGTGCGCGCCGCCAGAACCTGGGCATTTACCGCCAGCAGCAGCTGGGCCGCAACAAACTCATCATGCGCTGGCTGTCGCACCGTGGCGGCGCCCTGGATTTCCGCGACCACTGCCTGGCCAACCCTGGCTAGCCGTTTCCCATTGCCGTCGCGCTGGGCACCGACCCGGCCACCATTCTGGCCGCTGTGACACCAGTACCCGACAGTCTTTCCGAATATCAATTCGCCGGTCTGCTGCGCGGCTCGCGCACCGAAGTGGCCAATGCCCTGGGCAGCGACCTTTCCGTACCTGCGTATGCAGAAATCGTGCTCGAAGGGCATATTCTGCCCGCCAGCGACCCGCGCGCCCTGCCGCCCCATGTGCCCGACGGCGCCCCACAGCCGCCCCGCAGCGATTACGAGCTGGCGCTGGAAGGGCCGTATGGTGACCACACCGGCTACTACAACGAGCAGGACTGGTTTCCCGTCTTCACCGTCGATCGCATCACCATGCGCCGCAACGCCATCTATCACAGCACCTACACCGGCAAGCCGCCCGACGAGCCTGCCGTGCTGGGCGTCGCCCTGAACGAAGTCTTTGTGCCCCTGCTGCAGCGCCAGCTGCCGGAAATCACCGACTTCTATCTGCCGCCTGAGGGCTGCAGCTATCGCCTGGCGGTCGTGTCCATGCGCAAGCAATACCCGGGGCATGCCAAACGCGTGCTGTTTGGCATCTGGAGCATTTTGCGCCAGTTCATGTATACGAAGTTCATCATTGTGGTGGATGACGACGTCAACATCCGCGACTGGAAGGAAGTGGTGTGGGCCATGACGACGCGCATGGACCCGGTGCGTGACACGGTCATGGTGGAAAACACGCCTATCGACTATCTGGACTTCGCTTCGCCGGTATCGGGCCTGGGCGGCAAAATGGGCATGGACGCCACCAACAAATGGCCGGGTGAAACCGACCGCGAGTGGGGCCGCACCATCGTCATGGACGACGCTGTGCGCAGCCGGGTGGACGCCATGTGGGATTCGCTGGGCCTTTGAAACAAGGCAAAAAACGGCCGCCATGCGTATTTGTAAGCAATGGCGGCCGAATGGGCAAAAACCAGCCTTCTATTTTTTGAGGGTGCGCGACATCTGCCAGGCCAGGGCGGCAGCCGCTGCCAGCTTCCACCAGCGCGCCTTGCGGCGGGCTGCCCCGGAAAACAGGGTCGAGCCCAGCGACAGCACC
>JAAZDZ010000169.1 GCA_012512545.1 Alcaligenaceae bacterium
CTTGCACCGACCACGGGAAACCGCCTTTTTATACGGAACCCACAAAAAAAGAAAAGCTCGTACGTGTGACGAGCTTTTCTTCTATATAAATGCCCCGCATGTGCCGTCTAGGCCGGCATCCTGAACCATCGGTTCAAGTTGGTCGCCATCAGGCAAGCTTCGGGTTCTCCTCGCGAGGAGGAGATCTCTCCTACTTGCCAATCCAGCAACCGATGCCATTAGCATTGGTTCAAGGAATGTATGGCCAAGTCTCGAACACAGCAGGGACAAACTTTCAGGGCCGTTTACACGGCTCCTGCATATTCAGATTGTTCAGTTCCATTTTACCTTGATTGAGCCGACAACCCAACCACTTGATCGAGTGCGGCATGCATGTCTTCGATTTTGCGCTTGAAATCGCCCACCGCCACATTGGCCAACGGCCCACTGGGGGCCTTCATGCGCAGCAGTTCGCCAGCAATCTGGATGGCAGCCATGACAGCAATGCGTTCGTTGCCAGAAGCCTTGGCCGCGTTCTTGATGGCCAGCATGCGCTGATCGACCAGACGCACGGCTTCGAGCAAGGCGTCTTTTTCGGCCGGTAGACAGGCCAGCGAGTAATCGCGACCCAATATAGATACGTCCACGCGTTCCATGGATATCACTCCTGCGGAGCGCCAGGCAGGCGCATAAGTATCGAATCAATCTGCAATTGCGCCTGGCCCGCCACCGCCTTGAGGCGCGAGGTATCGGCCTGACTGGCAGCCAGCTGCCGGCGCAAGGTTTCGTGCTCGACCTTGCTGCGTTCGACTTCGCTTTGCAGCGAAATCCGTATGCTGTCGGCTTCGGCGCGCAGGATATCCACCCTCGTCTGGTGGTCGGCGCTGTTTTCGGCGAGTTCGTTGTATTCAGCTTCGCGCCGCTTGAGCTGGTCGCGCAAGGCATTGCGTTCTTGCTCAAGCCCAGTAATGCGCGCCTGCAGCGTGGCACGCTCGGACTGAAGCTGCTTGGAGAACTGCACCAATTGCCCGATACGGGCAGCGAGAGAATCGAGATCTTCCAACATGACGTTATCGTAAACCATCCCGCGTTCAACTGAATAGGGGTAAGTGGACGACTTTGACACAGTCTGCGCACGCCCACCCTGCGACACGCATCATAACCTTTCACCTGCTTTTCAACTGCCTTTCATTCTTCTTTCAATTCGATCAACAAAAAGACGAAATTGTCATTTAAATGACAAAAAAACAGAATCACAAGGGAAAACCCTGTAAGTAAACCAAGCGCTTCGGGTTCTCAGTCTCCCTCTCCTCCATTACCATGCGGCACCCTTTAGACAGGCCCTGAACGGTTTCAGCAGCTTTTTCAGCTGATTTCCGGACACGGCGTCACACTATCAATTTGCAGGAGAGGTTCATCAACATGCAGCTTAGAAATAAGCAGGACTTCTGGTCCGGAGTCATGTTCGTCGCACTGGGGATCGGTTTCGCTCTGGGTGCCACGAATTACTCAATGGGTACGGCAGCCCGCATGGGTCCTGGCTACTTTCCGTTCTGGCTGGGCGTCTGTCTGGCAGTGCTCGGCGCCGTGGTTGCCATCGGCGCCCTCAAGGAAAAAGCGGAAGAGAACGAAGTCGATAAATTCGATTTCCGTATTCTGTTCATCATCATTGGCTCCGTCGTTCTGTGCGGCGTCGTCATGAACAGCCTCGGGATCTACATCTCGGTCTTCCTGCTGGTCTTCATCAGCAGCCTGGCCAGCCATGAGTTCAATTGGATAGTCGCCCTGGCCACCGCCATTTTTCTGGTGCTATTCGTCTGGCTGGCGTTCATCAAGGGGCTTGGCCTCATTTTCCCGCTCTGGCCGAGCTTTCTGTAAATAGGAGCCATCAATGGAATTGCTTGAACACTTGGCTCTCGGATTCTCCGTCGCCCTGACTCTTGAGAACCTGGCCTACTGTCTGCTTGGCTGCGTGCTGGGCACCCTGATCGGCGTGTTGCCGGGCATCGGCCCTGTGCCGACCATCGCCATGCTGCTGCCCATTACCTATGTGCTGCCGCCCACCGCCGGCCTCATCATGCTGGCAGGTATTTACTATGGCGCTGCCTACGGGGGCTCCACAACCGCCATTCTGGTCGCGCTGCCGGGTGAGACATCCGCAGTGGTGACCGTGCTTGACGGCCACCAGATGGCGAAAAACGGGCGAGCAGGGGCCGCATTGGCGATTGCCGCGCTGGGCTCCTTCTTTGCCGGCTGCGTAGCCACTATCCTGATTGCCGGTTTTGCGCCGCCTCTGGCTGAACTCGCCTTCAAATTCGGCCCCGCTGAATACTTCTCGCTGATGGTTCTCGGCCTGATCGGCGCCGTGGTGCTGGCATCGGGCTCGCTGCCCAAGGCCATCTGCATGATTCTGCTTGGCCTGCTGCTGGGCATGATCGGCACCGACGTGAACTCCGGCGTGGCCCGCTACGACTTCGGCATCCCCGAACTGCAGGACGGCATCGACTTCGCTGTCGTGGCCATGGGCGTGTTCGGTTTCTCCGAAATCATGACCAACCTGGAACTGCGCGACCAGCGCGTAGCGGTGGACTCCAAAGTCGGCACGCTCTACCCCAACAAGCAGGAATTCAAAGAAGCCTGGCCCGCAGTGGTGCGCGGCACGGCTCTGGGTTCGGCCCTGGGTATTCTGCCTGGCGGTGGCGCGGTGCTGTCATCCTTCGCTTCCTACACCCTGGAAAAGAAGATGTCCAGGAACCCGGAGCGCTTCGGTAAGGGTCACCCTGCTGGTCTGGCAGGCCCCGAATCGGCCAACAACGCCGGTTCGCAGGCATCGTTCATTCCGCTGCTCACCCTGGGTATTCCCGGCAACGCCGTGACCGCCCTGATGATTGGCGCTATGACGATTCACA
>JAAZDZ010000170.1 GCA_012512545.1 Alcaligenaceae bacterium
GCTCCAGCCCCGCCTGGATTTCGGGTTCGATATACGACACGCCTGCCGCACCCGCCACACGCCGCCCCAGACCTTCAATGGCGATCAGCCGGGCCTGCATGTCGCCCAGCTTGGCGGCAAGCACACCGACGTTTTCACGTATGTAATCCGCCTGCTGCAATGATTGTGCCGTAGATAAGCCGCCTTGCAGGGCACCGGCCTCGCGGCCCCCGGCGGATTGCGATTGCATCCAGGCGCCCGCCACCGCCGACACAGCCATCGCGGCGCCACTGGCGATGCAGATCAGGCTCAGCCTCAGGGTTTTGGCAGTAGAATGAAATATATTGCTACCCATGTCTGGTATTTTCCGGTTTGAATGCTTATAAGTCGCGCGCCGCAAAAGTGCGCACACAACGCTCTAGCCCGCGAAACCGCCCTGCGGCATCGGCGCTCAACTGGCTTGCTCTCGACGAAACGGGCGCCAGCATCATGGCGACTGCTCAGACGCTTATGCAGGCCGAAGGGATTATTCGCAAGGCTCTGCCACCCGTTCTGGCCCATAGCTGCCGTGTGGCCAACATAGACAGACAATGCCTGACGCTGGCAGTTCCCGCTGCAGCTCACGCCACCCGTCTGCGCCAGCTCACGCCTACGCTGCTACGCAGGCTCACCAGCCACGGCTGGAACCTTAACCAGATCGAAATCCGCGTTCAAGCGGGGCTGCTGGCCCAGACACGCGAACGTCCACCCCGGGAAGTACAGCCTCTGGGGCGCAGTGCCCTGGACAGCTTTCAGGAACTACAGGGAAAAGTCGAGCCAGGCCCGCTGGCGGATGCCATCAGCCGTTTGCTGACACACCACGGGCGCTGATTTTCATGGGCCTGGTGCCCCCCACTGCCAGCGGCCTGAGACTCAGGCCACTTTCCATTCGTAATCGAATGCCTTGGGGGCGGTTTCGGGAGATTCGTAGGTAACGAATTCCCAGGCATCCTGCTGCGCCAGCAATGCGCGGGCGAGCTGGTTATTGAGGCCGTGACCCGATTTGCAGGCCACATAATGCGCAACCAGCGGGTGGCCGATCAGGTACAAATCGCCGATGGCGTCGAGAATCTTGTGCTTGACGAATTCGTCGTCGAATCGCAGGCCATCGGAATTGAGCACACGGTACTCGTCCATCACGATGGCGTTATCAAGGCTGCCGCCACGAGCCAGGCCGATGGAACGCAGGGCCTCGACTTCGCTGGCGAAACCGAAAGTGCGCGCGCGCGCAATGGTTTTGACGTAGGAATCCTTGCCGAAATCCACCTTGGCGAAGTTGGCTGTGGAATCAATGGCCGGGTGCTTGAAATCAATGGAGAACGACAGCGCGAAACCGTCGTAGGGTTCGAGGCGCGCCCACTTGGCTTCTTTGCCTTCGCCTTCGCGCACTTCGATAGTCTTGAGCACGCGCAGGAATTTCTTGGGAGCCGCCTGTTCTTGCAGGCCCGCACTACGCAACAGATACACGAACGTGCCGGCGCTGCCATCCATGATGGGTACTTCTTCAGC
>JAAZDZ010000171.1 GCA_012512545.1 Alcaligenaceae bacterium
CGACGCCTACGGCGACCACCACCGGCAACAAGATGGGAACCAGAATGATGATGGCTGCCAGGGTTTCCATGAACATGCCGACGAACAACAGCAGGATGTTGATCAGCAGCAGAATGATGATGGGGTTGTCGGTCAGGTTGACGATGTAATCCGCAATCATGAAGGGAATGCGCTCAATGGCCAGCATCCGTCCGAAAATGGTGGCAGTCCCCACGATGACGATGACTGTGGCGGATGTCAGGGCCGAGTTCGCGATGACGTCGTACAGGCCCTTGAGCTTGATTTCCTTATGGACGAACACGCCCACGATGAAACCATATACCACACCGACTGCGGCGGCTTCGGTAGGCGTGAAGATGCCGCCGTAGATACCGCCCAGGATGATGACGGGCACCAGCAATGCCCACTTGGCGTCCCAGATCGTCGCCAGTTTTTCCTTGGTGGTATAGCGCCTGTCCTCGCCGGTATAGCCCGCTTTCCGGGCTTTCAGGTAGGCGGTGAGGATGAGCACCAGACCGATCAGCAGGCCGGGAATCACACCGGCCAGGAACATCTGGGTAATGGACACATTGGCCGATACCGCATAGATGATCATGGGGATGCTGGGCGGAATGATGATGCCCAGGCTGCCTGCAGAAGCCAGCACGCCAACGGAAAAACCCTTGTCGTAGCCCGCGCGCGCCATGGCCGGAAGCAACAGACCGCCAATGGCCGCCACGGTGGCGGGGCCGGAACCTGAAATGGCGGCGAAGAACATGCAGGTCACTACGCCGATCACGGCCAGGCCGCCGGTATACCGGCCAAAGAATACGTTGGCCACAGTAAGCAGGCGGCGGGAAAGGCCGCCCACGCCCATGAGGTCGCCCGCCAGAATGAAAAAAGGCACGGCCATCAGGGGGAAGGAGTCTATGGATGTGACCAGGCCCTGGGCAATATAGGTGCTGCTGACCTTGCCGCTGTAAAGCAGTGCCAGGGCCGACGCCAGGCCCAGCGAGATGGCAATGGGTACGCTGGCAACGAGAAAAGCCAGGAAGCAGCCGAACAATAAGAGGGAAACCATTATTGCACCTCGCTGCGGAGAGTTCTGACTTCAATGACGATGCGCTGAAGCAGGCGCAGAATCACCAGGCCGAAACCGACCGTGGGGGCAAGGTAGATCCAGCCCATGGGAATCCCCATGGCAGATGATTTTTGCCCGAAGGAGAAAATCTTCAGGGTCAGTGCATAGCCTTCTTTCATCACCATAACCGCGAATACGATGAACAGCAGGTGCGAAAAAATGGCCGCGTAGCGTTGGTAGAGGGGGGGCAGTTTGGTAACCGCGGCTTCCACACAGATATGCGCATTACGCTTGACGGCGCAGGCCACGCCTATGTAGGTGGCCCAGATGAAGGCATAGCGGGCCAGCTCTTCCGACCAGGTCAGCGAGTCGTTCAGGACGTAGCGCATGAACACTTGCGCACCGATCAGGATCGACATCAGCGACAGCAGAAATACCATGAGTATTTCTTCGAAATGATTGTCTAGAAACTTGAACATGATGTGATGTCCGAGGAGAAGAACCCGCGCTGGCATTGATGATGCGGCCAGAGTGGCGCTGCGGGCGGCAGGGCGGGAGACGCCCTGAAAACCGGCGCGCGCTGCGGTGCGTGGTGCTGCAGCGCGCGGGCCTGTTTTCCGGAATCCGGCTCAGGCTGGAAACCTGTACCGGTGTTAGTTGTTGACTTCTGCCAGGATGGCGTCCACGATTTCCGCGCCTACGCGCTTTTTCACCATTTCGTGAATGGGGCCCATGCGGCTGGCAAAGGCTTCAAGTTCGGCTGGTGTCAGTTCGGTAATGGTGACATCCGGCATGGCGGCAACGGCTGCGTCGTCCGCTTTCTGGGCGAGGTCGCGCTGGTATTCGGTGGTTTTGGCGACGGCAGCTTCCAGAATGGCCTTGTCTTCATCGCTCATGCGGTTGTAGACATCCGGGTTGATCAGCACAGGCCACGGGGAATACACGTGGTTGGTCTTGGTGATGTACTTCTGGACCTCGTGGAATTTCATGTCGTAGAACAGATTGATCGGGCCTTCCTGCGCATCGAATGTGCCTTGCTGCAAGGCGGTGAACAGCTCGCCGAATGCCAGCGGCGCGGGGTTGGCGCCTTCTTCACGCCAGGCCGCGATATGCACCTCGTTTTCCATGGTGCGCATCTTCATGCCCTTGAGGTCGTCGGGCGATTTGATGACCTGCTTGTTGTTGGTAAGCTGGCGGAAGCCGTTTTCCCAGTAACCCAGGCCCTTGATGCCGACTTTTTCCAGGCTGGCAAGCAGGTTCTGGCCGATTTCGCCATCCAGCACGCGGTAAACACCTTCGCGGTCCTTGAACATGAAGGGGATGTCCAGAGCAAAGAACTGCGGGTTGAAGTTACCCAGCACAGCCGAGGAAATGAATGTCATGTCAACGTTGCCCAACTGGATGCTCTCCACCAGTTCGCGCTCGCTGCCCAGCTGCGAGCTGGGGAAGATTTCAACCGTGATGCGGCCATCGGTTTTCTCGGCCAGCTCTTTGGCGAGGAACTCAAAAGCCTTGTGGCCGGTATTGCTGGTCGAGGCGGCGTGGCCGGCCTTCAGTACCATTTTGTCTTTGGCGGCTGCGGGGCCTGCGAAAATTGCGCACAGGCCGACGGCCAGGGCTGCGGAACGAAAGAATCGCTTGGGAAGGGTAAAAGTCATTACGTCATCTCCACATGGGTGTTTCTCGCCGCGGCGGATTTGCCGCGACCCGTATTCTGTTGGGTTCGGTACGCAGGCCAGACCGCTTTCAGTGACAGTGTGCTGTTTGATGAGTTGCGCACTTATATTTGGATCAACCGAACCAGACACTGGACACTGTTGCGGGACGACGCTGCAACCTAGTCGTTGATTGTAGTTTCGTGTTAAATTTTTTTCAATTAATGAGTTTGGTTCTCACTATTTGAGAATTCAGGCGATGAATAAGACAAGTTACTAAAGGAGCATTTGCTATGACCGTTCTCCAGCAACCCCAGGGGGGCACCGTGGGCGGCAACGCCGATGAAGTGCTGGCCGCTCTCCAGAACGCATTGGGAGAAAGCGAACTGCTGACGGGCACCGCCATCAGCGATAAATACCTCAAGGATTGGAGCGGTGAGCGCGGGCAAATGCCATTGGCGGTGCTGCGGCCTCGTTCCACTGAAGAAGTCTCAAAGGCGCTGGCCGTGTGCCATGCGCATCACTGGCCGGTAGTTCCGCAGGGCGGCCTGACTGGCCTGGCGGGCGGCGCTGTGCCTTCTGAAGGTGCGGTGGTGATCTCCCTGGAACGCATGAGCGGGGTGGAAGAGATTGACGCGGCTTCCGCCACCCTGACTGTCTTGGCAGGCACACCGCTACAGGCCGCCCAGGAAGCTGCACAGCAGGCGGGCTTTTTCCTGGCTCTGGATCTCGGCGCGCGCGGCTCCTGCCAGGTGGGCGGCAATATTGCCACCAACGCAGGCGGTAACCGGGTGATCCGCTATGGCATGGCGCGCGACCTGGTGCTGGGCCTGGAAGTGGTGCTGGCGGATGGCACGGTGTTGTCCATGCTGAATAAAATGGTCAAGAACAATGCCGGCCCGGATCTCAAAGGTCTGTTCATCGGCACCGAAGGCACCATGGGCATCATTACCCGCGCCGTGTTGCGCCTGCATCCGGGGGTGACAGGCGCCAATACCGCGTTGATCGCCCTGACTGGATTCGATGCCGTGGTCAAGCTGCTGCGTCATGCCCAGCAAAGGTTGTCGGGGCTGGTCAGTGCCTATGAAGTCATGTGGGCCGATTACTATCAGTCAGCCACCACGGTGGGCGGCATCCGCGCGCCATTGCCAGCGGATTATCCTGTCTATGTGCTGATGGACATGCAGGCTGCCGACCCCGAAGAAAACGCGGAACGCTTCGCCGCAATACTGGAACACGCGCTGGAGCAAGGCTGGGCACTGGATGCCGCCGTGGCGCAATCTCATGCAGATGCCGAAGACTTCTGGGCTCTGCGTGATTCCATCGCTGAAATGCTCAATGCGTATGCGCCCACCATCAACTTCGATGTGTCGTTCCCGATTTCCCTGATCGGGCAATGCGTGGAGCGGTTGCGGGCCGTTATGGCCGATAAATTCCCCGGTATCCACGCCATGTATTTCGGCCATGTGGGCGATGGCAATGGGCACATTGTGGTCGGGCCGTTGCCAGACGATAACCGCCAGACCGAACGTGCGGTGGAAGACGCCTTCTACGAGGTGACCCGTGAACTGGGCGGCTCTGTTTCTGCTGAACATGGCATCGGCATTCATAAAAAGCCCTATCTGGGGCATAGCCGCAGCCAGGCCGAGCTGGATGTGATCAGAAACATGAAACGCGCGGTGGACCCGCGCGGCATTCTCAATCCGGGGAAAATCCTCGATTAAGCAGGGGACAGAGCCTTCAGGCAGGCGCCTGCCCCGCCCGAAGGCTGCCTGCGGTGTCAGAGGGTGGTGGCACCCAGTTCGGCGCTGATCTGCCGGGCGCTCTTCTGGACGGAGGCAACCAGCTTGGTCATGCGTTCCGGGCTCATGTATTCAATCGTGCTGGATACGCTGATGGCCGCGACGATGCGGCCACTGCTGTCGCGCACAGGCGCAGCCACGCAGCGGATGGACTGCTCGTCTTCGCCCAAATCATACGAATAGCCGTTTTTTGTGTAGGCCCGCATGGTCTGCAGCCATTGCTCCAGCGTTGCAGGCACGCGCAGCAGGTGGGCATTGCGCTCGTAGATCTTGCGCCATTCCTCTTCTCCCGCGTCCATCAGCAGGGCCTTGCCAATGCCTGTTGATATCAGCGGCTTGCTGCCGCCAATGCGCGAGCTGATTTCCACCGCGCGGCGGCTGGCTATTTTGTCCAGGTAAATGACCTGATCCTGTTCGGCATAGCCCAGGTGGACGGTGTCGGAAGTTTCCCGTGCCAGGCGCTCCAGTATGGGGTGTGCCATCCGGGTGAGATCCACCTGGGAATAGGCGCGGTAGCCCAGTTCCAGCAATTTGCGGCCCAGCCGGTAGCCGCGCACCGCATCGCGCGTGACATAGTGGCGCGCCTGCAGCGCGGAAAGAATGCGGTGAGTGGTGCTGTAGGTCATGCCGGTCTTGGCGGCCAGACCGGCAATGTCAGCAACGCCTTCGGAGACGGCCTCAATGATGTCCAGACCCCGCATCAGGGTTTGGCTGGAAGGGGTTTTGCCTGCCGTGGCAGAGGGAGGGACGGGTTTCCCGGAGGGCTGTTTGTCTTGCACCTTTACTGCTCAATGTACGCTTCTGGACGCATCCATTGCGGATGCTGCTGCGCCTGAAATGGCGCTTACATGGCTGCTAATGATAGGTAAGACCGCGAGCGGGTGCAACAGCGCTGCCCGCCGCCATACAGGGGCGGCGGGCAGCGCTGGGCCGACTTCAGGCAGTCACTGCTTCTTGGGTGGTGGGCGCCACGGAATGGGTTTCGTGGCGGTTGACG
>JAAZDZ010000172.1 GCA_012512545.1 Alcaligenaceae bacterium
GTATATGGCAGTGCCCAAAGGCTTTTTTCCGCAACAGGATGCCGGCCTGATCCAGGCCATCAGCCAGGGGCCGCAGGATGTCTCCTTCGCTTCAATGGCGGCCCGTCAGGGCATGGCGGCGGAACGCATTCTGCAAGATCCGGATGTCGAATCGGTGACCTCCTTTACGGGCATAGATGGCACCAATGCCACACTCAATACCGGCCACATGCAGATTGCCCTCAAGCCGTTGACAGAGCGCAGCGCCAGCGCGCAGGAAATCATCAAGCGCCTGAGCGCGGGGCTGGCCGGGCTGCCCGAGATTCAGGTGTTCATGCAGCCGGTGCAGGATTTGACGGTGGATGACCGCGTCAGCCGCAACCAGTATCAGATGACGCTTTCCGACCCGGATCATGGCATGTTGCTGGAATGGGCGCCCCGGCTGGTTGATGCTCTGGCGCAATTGCCTGAACTGGCAAGCGTGGCCAGCGATTTGCAGCCCATGGGGCGCGAGGCCATTGTGCGGATCGACCGTGATGCGGCGGCGCGGCTGGGCATTACCAACGCCATGGTGGATGACGCCCTCTACGATGCTTTCGGGCAGCGTTTGATTTCCACGATATTCACGCAGGCGGCCCAATACCGGGTGGTGCTGGAAGTGGCGCCGCAATACCGGCAGGACCCTTCCGCGCTCGAACATATCTATCTGCGCAGCAGTGGGGGAACGCCCGTTCCGCTGAGCGCCGTGGCCCGCATCGAGCACGCCAATACCCTGCTTTCCATTGAGCGCCTGGGGCAGTTTCCGGCCACCACGATTTCCTTCAACACAGCACCAGGGGTGGCGTTGTCGGATGCCGTGGAGGCCATACGGGCGGTGCAGGCGCAAATGGATATGCCGCTGTCGGCGGAGCTGACCTTCCAGGGCGCCGCGCGCGCCTTCCAGGCTTCGCTTGCAAGCACTTTATGGCTGATTCTGGCGGCTGTAGTCACAATGTATATTGTGCTGGGCATTCTCTACGAAAGCTACATCCACCCGGTGACCATTCTTTCCACCCTGCCTTCGGCGGCCGTGGGGGCGCTGCTGGCCCTGCTGATGACAGGCACCGACCTGGACATGATAGGGGTGATAGGCATTATTCTGCTGATCGGCATTGTCAAAAAGAACGCCATCATGATGATTGACTTCGCCCTGGATGCTGAACGCGAACGTGGCATGGACCCGCAGTCCGCCATCCACGAAGCCGCCTTGCTGCGCTTCAGGCCGATTCTCATGACAACGCTGGCGGCGCTTTTCAGCGCAGTGCCGCTCATGCTGGCGACCGGATCGGGTGCCGAGCTGCGCCAGCCGCTGGGGCTGGTGATGGTGGGCGGGCTGATCTGCAGCCAGGTGCTCACTCTGTTCACCACGCCGGTCATCTATCTGTTCTTTGACCGTCATGCGCACCGCTTCAGAAAGCGCGGTGCGGGGCAGGCGGCTGCCGGGGAACAATCCGCATGAGGTGGTTCGGGACGTTCATCATGCGGCCGGTGGCGACGACGCTCGCCTGTCTGGCCCTGCTGCTGACCGGCGGGCTGGCTTATTTTCTGCTGCCTGTCGCTCCGCTGCCGCAGATGGATTTCCCCATGATCACCGTGTCGGCCAGCATGCCGGGGGCCAGCCCTGAAACCATGGCATCCACCGTGGCGACACCGCTGGAGCAGTCGCTGGGGTCAATCGCCGGGCTGGCGGAAATGAGTTCGCGCAGTTCTGAGGGCTCGACCCGCATCATGCTGATGTTCGACATGGATCGCGATATTGATGGCGCGGCGCGCGATGTGCAGGCCGCCATCAATGCGGCGCGGGCCATGCTGCCTTCAGGCTTGCGCAGCAACCCCTCCTACCGCAAGGTGAACCCATCGTCTTCGCCCATTATGGTGCTGGCGCTGACATCGCCTGTGGCGACTCAGGGCGAACTTTACGACCTGGCTTCGACCCTGGTTGCGCAGAAGCTGGCGCAAGTGCCCGGTGTGGGCGAAGTGGAAGTGGGGGGCAGTTCCTTGCCCGCGGTACGGGTGACGCTGAACCCGCAAGCCTTGTATGCCGCTGGCGTGGCGCTGGACGATGTGCGCCGCGCCCTGAACGATGCCAACACCCTGCGGCCCAATGGCATTGTCGAGAACGAGCGCCATCACTGGCTGGTGAGCACTGGCGGGCAGATGAACCGCGCTGCGCAATTCGCACCGCTGATTGTCGCCTGGCGTAATGGCGCGCCCATCCGCCTGCAGGATGTCGCCACAGTGGAAGACTCGGTGGAAGACCGCAACAACATCGGCTTCTATAACGACAGGCGGGCCGTGCTGCTGATTGTGCGCCGTCAGGCCGATGCCAATATCCTGCAGACGGTGGATGATATCCGCAGCCGCGTGCCGCAGTTTGAGGCCATGTTGCCCGCCAATGTCACGCTATCCGTGGCGCAGGACCGCACGCCCAGCATTCGTGCATCCATGCAGGAGGCAGAGCTCACCCTGATTGTCGCTGTCGCCCTGGTGATTGTGGTGGTGCTGGTGTTTCTGCGCAATGTCAGAGCGGCGCTGATTCCGGCCATTGCCGTGCCCGCTTCGCTGATCACCACCTTCAGCCTGATGCTGTTGTTCGGCTACACATTGAATACCATTTCCCTGATGGCACTGATTGTGGCCACAGGCTTTGTGGTGGACGACGCCATTGTGGTGCTGGAAAACATCATCCGCTACCGCGAGAAAGGGCTGCCGCCTGTGCGCGCGGCCATACGGGGGGCGCGCGAAGTGGGCTTCACCGTAGTGGCCATGAGCGTATCTCTGGTGGCGGTCTTCATTCCCATGTTGTTCATGGGGGGGCTGCCCGGGCGCCTGTTCAGGGAATTCGCCGTCACGCTGTCGGTGGCCATTATGGTGTCGCTGCTGATCTCCCTGACTGTCACGCCCATGATGTGTGCCCATTTGCTGCGGGTGGGGCCGCGCGAAAAGGCGGATGAGGCCACCCGCCAGGGGGCGTCGCGCCGCAGCGTTCTGAACCGCGCTTTTCGCGCCATGGGAGCCTGGTTCTGGGCGGGCTACAAGCATTCGCTGAACTGGGCACTGGCGCACAGCCGCTTCATGCTGTTTACCTTGTTTGCCACCATCGGCCTGAATGTCTACCTGTATACCATCGTGCCCAAGGGGTTTTTCCCGCAACAGGATACCGGGCAGTTAATGGGTTTCTTCCGCGTGGATCAGGGAACATCCTTCCATGCCATGATGCCCAAGCTGGAAGCTTTCCGCCTGAAACTGCTGGAAGACGACGCCATTCAGAGCGTGACGGTGCATGCGGGCGGGCGCGGTGGCAGCAATTCCAGCTTTCTGATGATTGAGCTCAAACCCATGGCCGAGCGCACGGAAAGCGCCCAGGAAGTCGTCAACCGCCTGCGGCCCGAATTCCAGCGTACTCCCGGCGCACGCCTGACGCTGGTGCCGCAGCAGGATATTTTCGTGGGGGGCCGCCAGCAGAGTTCCGGCAGCTATGACTACACCCTGATGAGCGGCGACCTGGACACGCTCAAAACCTGGATGCCGCGTGTGCAGCAGGCGCTGGCAGGTCTGCCGCAATTGGTGGATGTCGATACCGATGTCGAAGACAAAGGCCGTCAGGTAGAACTCATCATCGACCGCGAACAGTCCAAGCGTCTGGGCGTGGATATGGACATGGTGGCTGCCACGCTGAACAACTCTTTCAGCCAGCGGCAGGTGTCTGTCATGTATGGGCGCCTCAACCAGTACCATGTGGTCATGGGCATTGATGAACGTTACGCCCAGGACGCCGAATCCCTGCGGCTGGTGCAGGTGATCGGCGAGGAAGGAAGGCGGGTGCCGCTGTCGGCATTTACCCGGCTGGAACGCGGCAGCGCCCCCTTGAGCGTCAACCACCAGGGGCTGATGGCGGCGGATTCAATCTCCTTCAGCCTGGCTGAAGGCGTGGCGCTGGACGAAGCCATGGCGGCGATTGAAGAAGCCGTGGCGCTGATCGACCTGCCCACCCAGGAAATCCAGGCCGGTTTTCTGGGAACGGCAGGCGCCCTGCAGCATGGCGTACAGCAGCAGCCCTGGCTGATTCTGGCGGCGCTGGTCACCATGTATCTGGTGCTGGGCATGCTTTACGAAAGTTATATGCATCCCATCACCATCCTCTCTACCCTGCCTTCCGCAGGAATCGGCGCCCTGCTCGCCTTGATGATGCTGGGCGAACAGTTCACCCTGATCGCCCTGATTGGCGTGTTTCTGCTGATCGGCATCGTCAAGAAGAATGCCATCATGATGGTGGACTTCGCCTTGCTGGTAGAGCGGCGCGACGGGCTCAGTTCGCGCGAGGCCATCTATCAAGCCTGCCTGGTGCGTTTCCGGCCCATCATGATGACAACGCTTGCAGCGATGCTGGGCGCCTTGCCGCTGGTGCTGGCTACCGGCGCGGGCGTGGAAATGCGCCGCCCGCTGGGCATCACCATTATCGGCGGCCTGCTGCTGAGCCAGATTCTCACCCTGTACACGACGCCGGTTGTGTATCTTTATCTTGACCGCCTGCGCTGGCGCTTTTTGCGCCGCCGCGGCAAGGCGGCTTCCGCCGCCACGACCGACTCAACGACATGACCATGAATCTTCTGCTTCCCTGTACCCGCGCAGCGCTTGTCGGAGCCTTGACTCTGCTGGTATTGGCTGGTTGCGCCGTGGGGCCGGATTACCAGCAACCCGCCTTTGATGTGGGCACCGCCTATGGGCAGGCTGCCGGGCCGGTGGACCCCGCCGCGAATGCAGGCTGGGTGCAGGCCGCTCCAGGTACTGACGAATTGCGGCCTGACTGGTGGACGCTGTATGGCGATGCTGCGTTGAATGACCTGATGCAGACCCTGCAGTTCCAGAACCTGGATATCCAGCTGGCCGAGGCGCGTTACCGCCAGGCTCAGGCGGCATTGCAGTCGGCGCGTTCGGGGCTTTTTCCCACGGTGGGAAGCAATACTTCGGTGGAACGCACAGGCAGCGGCTCCGCAGGTGGCGGGGTGAGCAACAGCTATAACTTGTCTGGTTCGGTGAGTTGGGAACTGGATCTCTGGGGCCGGGTCAGGCGGTCGGTGGAAGGCAGTCAGGCCGGGCTGGAGGCCAGCGTGGCGGATATCGGCGATGTGCGGCTGAGTATGCAATCCACTCTGGCGCAGACCTATTTCTCTGTCCGGGTGGCGGATGCTGAAATCCGCCTGATGGAACAGACCGTGCAGGCGTATGAACGTTCTCTGAGCCTGACGCAGAACCGCTATAACGCAGGGGTGGCCACGCCTGTTGATGTGGCGGCGGCCCGCACGCAACTTGAAAACACCCGCACCCAGCTTCTGTCATTGCAGCGCCAGCGAGCCCAGTTTGAAC
>JAAZDZ010000173.1 GCA_012512545.1 Alcaligenaceae bacterium
AAAGGCAGGGCTTGTCTGGCGCGGAAATTTTCGTGCGATTTGAGCGAGTCGCGAGAAACACCAATGATGCGCGCGCCCGCCGCAGCGAAGTCCTCATGGTGATCGCGAAAGCCCTGGGCCTGCGTAGTGCAGCCTGGAGTGCTGTCCTTGGGGTAGAAGTACAGCACGGTCTTCTGGCCCTTGAGCGCATCCAGAGAGATATCGCCCTGAGTGGAGGCGGCAGTAAAGGAAGGAATCGGCTGTCCGACGGCAATCTGCATTATTCAGCGTCCTGTGGAGGGATGAGGGCGACGACAACGCGCCGGCCTTCTGACATGAGGATGTTGTAAGTGCGTGCTGCGGCGGGGGTGGACATGGCTTCGACGCCGATGCCCAGGCGCAGCAGCGGGGCGGTAATGGACTGGGGCAGCAGGCTTTGACGGCTGCCGGTGCCGATCAGCACAATTTCGGTGTCGGTGGTGGCAACGGGGGGCGCATCATCAAGAAACGCCATCGGGTCGGCGGCGACCTCTGCAATGCCCGCGATCTCCCGCAGCGCAGCAAGCGTGAGCTGACTGGCATCTTGGACGGGCCAGGCTTCTACCGGGCCTTCGGGGCCGAAACGGAGTGAGTGGTGGTAGGGCTGGCCGTTGATCTCGACGTAACCTGCGCCATAAGCGGTGATGGTGTTCAGTCCGGGGTTGGATTCTTTCTGTAATAGCAAGAGTGGCTCCCTGAGAGACGGTTCTGGTGGCGTCCGCAGCACCTGCTGGCGGCTCAATCGGCCCGGAGCGTCCCGTGCATTTCATCATAGCGCATGAGAGCGCCCATGGTACTGCGAAGGAAGGTGGCATCGTTTAAACTGGCAGTATTTGCCGTGAGCTCTGTCTTTACGCTAGATTAACGGATTTGCTGCAGCGCAACCTGCGCCATCGGCATTCTTCTTTCCAATTTATTTCCAACGCCCGTTTTCCCAATAAGGATCATCATGAGTACGTTTCCGCGCATCGAGCGCCTGCCTCCGTATGTCTTCAATATTACGGGCGAACTCAAGATGGCGGCGCGGCGGCGCGGTGAAGACATCATCGACATGTCGATGGGCAATCCCGACGGCGCCACGCCGCCGCATATCGTTGAAAAACTGGTCGACGCGGTCAACCGGCCCGATACGCACGGCTATTCGGTTTCCAAAGGCATTCCGCGCCTGCGCAAGGCGATTTCCGACTGGTACGAACGCCGCTACGATGTCCAGATCGACCCCGATTCCGAGGCCATTGTCACCATTGGCTCCAAAGAAGGGCTGGCGCACCTCATGCTGGCCACTCTTGATCGCGGCGACACCGTGCTGGTGCCCAACCCCAGCTATCCCATTCATATCTATGGCGCAGTCATTGCCGGGGCCAATATCCGTTCCGTGCCCATTGTGCCGGGGCTGGATTTCTTCGAGGAAATCGAGCGGGCAGTGCGCGAGACCATTCCGCCGCCCAAGATGATGATTCTGGGCTTCCCCAGCAATCCCACGGCCCAGTGTGTGGACCTGTCCTTTTTTGAGCGCCTGGTCGGGCTGGCGCGTGAACACAACATTCTGGTGGTTCACGACCTGGCCTATGCCGACATCACCTTCGACGGCTATGTGGCGCCCTCCATCATGCAGGTCGAAGGCGCGCGCGATGTGGCGGTGGAATTCTTCACCATGAGCAAGAGCTACAACATGGCGGGCTGGCGTGTAGGCTTCATGGTGGGCAACCAGCAATTGGTGAACGCGCTGGCGCGCATCAAGAGCTACCACGACTACGGCACGTTCACGCCGATCCAGGTGGCTTCCATCGCCGCGCTGGAGGGCCCGCAAGATTGCGTGGCGGAAGTGGTCGCGCAATACCAGAGGCGCCGCGACGTGCTCGCCAAGGG
>JAAZDZ010000174.1 GCA_012512545.1 Alcaligenaceae bacterium
GCCAGGGCTGGCGCATGCATTATCTGCGTCTGCCCGAGCCCCTGCCCGCCGAACCCGAGGAACTCGCCAAGCTGATCAACACCAGCATGGAATCTCTGATTCAGCGCTTTCCAGAACAATATCTCTGGAGCTACAACCGCTACAAAATACCGTCTGACGCGCCGCCGCTGCCAGACTCCTTCACATGAACGACAAAAAGCTTTCCGTGCTGCGCGCGCTGTTCTCCTATTTCGGGCGCAGCAGCTTTCCCACCCGCCGCCGCTGGGCCCGCGTCCTGGGCTGGCTGGCGCCGCGCCTGATGCGTTCGCGCGCGCGCATTGTCCGCACCAACCTCAGACTGGCCTTCCCTGACACCACCGCCGCCGAACGCGAACGCTGGCTGCAGCGCCATTTCCACCTGCTCGCCCAATCCGTGGTCGATCGCGGGCTGTGCTGGTTCGGCCCGCCTGACGAAATTTTCGACAGTGTGCCCATTCAGGGACTGGAACACCTGGACGCCCTACTGCAAGCCAGGCGCCGCATCATTCTGCTGGCACCGCACTTCATCGGCCTGGACGCCTCTGCTACCCGCCTGACGCTGTTCCTGAAAGAATCCGCCACCATGTACACGCGCCAGAGCGATCCGGCGGTGGACCAGCTGGTCAGCGAAGGCCGGGGCCGCTTCAATACCGTGCACCTGGTCAGCCGCCACGATGGCGTGCGCGGCCTGATCCGCCAGTTGCGCAAAGGCGTGCCCATCTACTACCTGCCCGATATGGACTGGGGCCTGAACGGCGCCGCTTTTGTGCCGTTTTTCAATGTGCCTGCCGCCACCCTGCTCACCACGGCCCAGATCGCGCGCAATTTCGATGCCGCCGTGGTTCCCATCATGAGCCGCCTGGACGCGGAAACAGGCCGCTATCACGTCACAGTCATGCCGCCCATGGAAGACTTTCCCGGCGACGACAGCCTGGAAGACGCCACAGCGCGCATCAACCGCCTGATCGAGGACTGGGTGCGTCCCGACCCGGCTCAGTATTACTGGGTGCATCGCCGTTACAAGACCCGCCCCGAAGGCGAGGCCCGCATCTACTGAAACCTGCCCAGCGCCACGCCCGCTTCGTATAATGCCTGGCGTGACGTGGGCCTTCTTCAAACAAGGCCCTGGCCGATCTACCTTCCTGAAGGATCACAACCCCATGACCCGCCAGACGCCTACCCCTGAGGACGTCGCCCTCTTTCTTCAAGCGAACCCGGACTTCTTCCAGGATCACGCCCAGGTCTTCGCTGAGCTGCGTGTTCCTCACCCCCACGAAACGCGCGCCATCTCTCTGGGAGAACGGCAGATCCTGACCTTGCGCAGCCGTTGCAAAGAACTCGAATGGAAGCTCGCCGGCCTGCTCCACAATGCCAGCGGCAACGAGCGCATCAGCCAGCAGCTCATGCACTGGTGCTGCGAGATGCTGGCGGAAAACGACCCTCAGGCCATTCCTGCACTCATCGTCGAGCGGCTGCAAGGTATTTTCGAACTGCCCGCCGTGGTTCTACGCCTTTGGGACAAGGAAGGCCCCGCTCCCTATGTTCAGGATGTCGGCGATGCCGTAAAACACTATGCCAGCTCGCTGGCCACGCCTTATTGCGGCCCGGCAGCAGACAGCCCGGCAACCGAATGGCTGGATGCCCCGGCACAGTCGCTGGCCAGCATCGCCCTGCGCCCTGAAGGCGGCGTCAATGCCTTCGGCATACTGGTTCTGGGTTCTGAAGACGCCAGCCGCTTCACTCACGACATGGGTACCGACTTCCTTGCCACTATCGGCCGACTGGCTTCGGCAAGCCTGCAGCGCCTGCCCGATCAGGTCGCGGCCGACCTGGCCTGAACATGAGCGCGCTGCCGCCGCCCATGGAGCAATGGCTGGACATTCTGGGCAGCCAACGGCGCTATTCCCAACACACCCTGTCGGGCTACCGGCGCGACCTTCTATTGCTTTGCAGCACAACAGGCGGCCAGCCCCTGGAGCACCTCGCCCAAGGCCATATACGTCAGGCTGTCGCCCGGCTGCACGGCGCGGGCCATCACCCCCGCAGTCTGGCGCGCATGCTGTCAGCCTGGCGCGGGTTCTATACCTGGTGGGCGCCACGCGCCGGGCTGGCGGCCAACCCCGTGACGGGCGTGCGGGCGCCCAAAACGGCCCGCTCGTTGCCCAAGGCGCTGTCCGTCGATCAAACCCAGTCCCTGCTTGACCGCAGCGGCATGCCTGCGCCCGCCAATGCGGTGGAATGGCGCGACCAGGCCATGTTTGAAGTGCTGTATTCCAGCGGGTTGCGTCTGGCGGAACTTGTCAGCCTGGATATACGGCACACCCGCCAGCCGGGCTATCAATCGCAAAGCTGGATCAACCTGGAAAACGACGAGGCCATTGTGCTGGGCAAGGGCGGCAAAACGCGCAGCGCACCGCTGGGGCGCAAGGCCGTCGAAGCTTTGAAAAAATGGCTGCTGCTGCGCAGCGAACTCGAACGCAGCCCTCCAGCCGACGCCGATGCCGCAGCCGCCCTGTTTCTGGGCGTGCGCGGCGCCAGGATTTCGCCCCGGGTGGTGCAGAAGCAACTGGCCGACCTCGCCGTCCGTGCCGGCCTGCCTGTGCATGTCCACCCGCACAGCCTGCGGCATAGTTTCGCCAGTCATCTGCTGCAATCCGCGCAAGACCTGCGCGCGGTTCAGGAGCTTCTGGGCCATGCCAATATATCCACGACCCAGATCTATACACGGCTCGACTTTCAGCATCTGGCCCAGGTTTACGATCAGGCTCACCCGCGCGCCGGACGCAAGCGTGAATCGTGAATCGTGAACACCCGCTGCCAGTGCTTATTGATTCTGCATACTGCGCTTGAGCACATACACCAGACGCCCCGCATTCCAGCTGAACATGCCCAAATAGCTTGAGGCAGGTTCGTCGGCAGGCCCCAAGGCATCGGAATACAGCGTGCCGCCCATGATGGCGCCACTTTCACGGGCGATCTGCTGGGCCAGGGCCGGGCTGCTCATGTTCTCGATGAACACGCCGCCCACCTGTGTTTCACGGACCCGCTCCACAACGCGGGCGACATCGCGGGCGGACGGTTCGGCCTGGCTGGAGACCCCCATGATCGGAATGAACTCTATGCCATAGGCAGCACCGAAATAACCAAAGGCGTCATGCGAGGAAATGACACGGCGATTTTCTGGCGGAATCGCCGCCAGCGCTGTACGCACCTCGCTGTCCAGGGCCTTCATGCGTGCCACATACCCCGCTGCCCGGCTTTCGTAATAACTGGCATTGCGAGGGTCAGCCCGGGTCAGGCCCGCCGCGATATTACGCGCGTAAATCATGCCATTTGAAAGATCTTGCCAGGCGTGCGGATCGACATCGCCATGGGCATGAGCATGGCCATGCCCGTCGTCGTGCTCGTGATCGTGATCGTGGTCGTGCTCATGGGCATCGCTGAAATAGCGCACCTTTACGCCTTCACTGGCCAGCACGCGCTGGCCCTCAAACCCTGCAGCCTGGGTCAGGCGCGGCAGCCATGCTTCAAAATCCAGCCCATTGAGTACCAGCACCCTGGCGTCCCGCAAAGCCTTGGCATCGCGCGGCGTCGGCTCAAAACCGTGGGCGTCGGCATTCGACCCGACCAGGGTGGTCACTGCCACCCTTTCGCCGCCGATTTCCTTCACCATATCGCCCAGAATGGAGAAAGTCGCCACCACAGGCAAAGGTTCGCGAGACACCGCCCGCGCCGACCAGGCTCCCAGCACCACCGTTCCCGCAGCCATGCCAAGCCACCTGCGGCGGCGCCTGGAATGAGGGTAGGGCGAGAGAATTTTGTTCAGGGACATCAGTCTTGCTCCGGTATTCGGGACAGCCGCAGGCTGCGGGCGCGCGCTTGTCTGGCCACCTGCCACAAGCCGCCCTGCACGCCAAAGATCACAGAAATAAAATATACAACCCCGGCCGACAATATGATTGCAGGCGAAGCGGGAACGTTGGCGTAATACGAAAACAACAATCCCGCATACGATGCCATCGTCCCTCCCACGGCGGCCAGGGCCATCTGGCCTATTGCCGTCACAGCCCAGAAACGCGCCGCCGCCGCAGGCAGCATCATGATGCCCACCACCATCAAGGTTCCAAGCACCTGAAAGCCGGCCACCAGCGTCATGACCAGCAGCAGCAAAAACACTACATGCACGACCGACCCTGTGCGGCTTTCGCTGCGCAAGAACAATGGATCAACACATTCAAGTACCAGAGGCCGGAAAATGGCGGCCAGCACCAGCAATGTAATGCTTGAAGTGACTGAGACCAGCAGCAAGGCGGCATCGTCCAGCCCCAGAACGGTGCCGAACAGCACATGCAGCAGTTCGGTATTACCCCCGCGCAATGAGATCAGCAACACCCCTACACCCAGCGACACCAGGTAGAACGCAGCGAAGCTGGCATCTTCACGCTGCGGTGTCAGCCGCGACACCGCAGCCGCCATCAATGCCACCACAAGACCGGTGACCATGCCGCCAATCGTCATGGCGGTAAGCGACAAGCCTGCTGTCAGAAACCCGACTGCCACACCCGGCAAAATGGCATGCGCCATGGCATCGCCCATCAGGCTCATGCGCCGCAGAATCAGAAACACCCCTAAAGGCCCGGCCGCCAGCGCCAATGCCATGGAGCCGGCCAGCGCGCGGCGCATGAAACCGAACTCCCAGAAAGGCAGATACAGCGCTTCGATGCCGCTCACAGATAGTCTCCCGCGCACAAATGACGCGCAAGGTGGAGGTTTTCGGGCGTCAGCACCTTGGCGGTTTCCCCCAACCCACCCCCTGGCCCGCCAAAAGCAGCGCCTGGGGAAAATACTGGCGCACAAGATCAAGATCGTGCAGCACCACAATGACGGTTTTCCCACGGTCATTCCATTCCAGCAACAGCCTCATGAGATCTTCCGTCGTCGCCCGGTCAACCGCAGAAAAGGGCTCGTCCAGCATATAGACATCGGCATCGTGCAGCATCAGGCGGGCAAACAAGGCCCGCTGTAACTGCCCCCCGGACAGCGTCGCCAAGGGGCGGCGGCCGAAATCCGCGAGCCCGACAGCCTGCAGCGCAACCTCCAGCCGCTCGCGCTCGGAAGCGCCAAAGCCGCGCCACGGCCCCACCCGGCGCCAGGCTCCCATTGCCACAAAATCCCGTGTGCTGATGGGAAAACTGCGATCAAAATCCCCCTGCTGCGGCATGAAAGCCGGGCCCTGATCTGCGCCCCCTGCCAGGCGGATGCGACCCGCCAGCGGGCTGACCCAACCCATGATGCCGCGCAACAAGGTCGATTTTCCCGCTCCGTTAGGCCCCACCACGGCAGTCAGCGAGCCTTTGGCGAACTGGCCGCTCAAATCGCGCACCGCCATCTTGTCGCGCCATCCCAGGCAGACTTCCGCCAGTTCAATGGCAGGCACAGGCGCGGACGCTGCTGAAGAGGTTCCCATCAGAACCACCCCAGCGCCCAGGCTGTGCCCAGCCAGATCACTGCCACTGGCACAAGCGCGGCTGCCATGCGCACCCCACAGGAGGCAAGCAGGAGAGACCCCCGCCTGTAAGAACTACGGGGCTTGGAAACCGGAACGATGGGCGTCATGGCTGAAACGGGAAACCTTAGAGACCGTTATGTTATAACATCCCTCTGGTAGTGAACAGTCCGAGGTCGATCATGAACGCCCAATCCTCGTGCGCGGCCAGCCAGGTAACCGCCCAACTGAACATCGCGCACGCCCTATGCGAATCGCGTGGCCGCCGCCTGACACCCATACGGCGCCGGGTGCTGGAAATCCTGCTGCAGCAGGCCCGCAGCGTCAAGGCATACGAATTGCTTGAGCTGATTCGCGATGATCAGGCAGGCGCTGCGCCGCCCACCGTTTATCGGGCGCTGGATTTCCTGGTAGAAGAGGGCCTGGTGCATCGCCTGGACGCCATCAATGCCTGGGCAGCCTGCCACGATGCGGGCGGCGAGCCGCACGACCTGCTCGTGGTGTGCACCAACTGCGGCTCAGTCGCCGAACTGAGCGACCCCGCTCTTACGCAAAGTCTGGCGGACAAAGTCGCCCAGGCGGGCTTCCGGCTGTCGGGCCACGAAACAGAATTGCGGGGGCTTTGCAGGGCTTGCAACGATGTTTGCCCTAAGTCGTCCTCTGTGATGTAATCGCAGACTGAATTTTGCCCGGTCAACAGGCCGGTGAACCTTGAGAGACCAAGCATGAGCCAAGCCGAACGCGCTGGAAAATCACGCCTCCAGGACATGGTGCCTGTCACCGTACTTACCGGCTTTCTCGGCGCTGGAAAAACCACGCTTCTGAAACGCATACTCAGCGAATACCACGGCAAGCGCATTGCCGTCATCGAGAACGAATTCGGCCCTGAAAGCATCGACAACGATCTGCTCGTTCAGGACACCGACGAAGAAATCGTCGAACTGAGCAACGGCTGCATCTGCTGTACGGTGCGTGGCGACCTCATGCGCACGCTCGACGATCTGCGTCTGCGCCGCCAGGCGGGCGACCTGAATTTCGAACGCGTCATCATCGAAACCACCGGCATGGCCAACCCCGGCCCCGTCTGCCAGACCTTTTTCATGGACGACGAAATCGCCGACTACTACAAGCTTGACGCCGTAGTCACTGTGGTCGATGCCAAACATGGCATGGACAGCCTCGACCGCCAGGAAGAAGCTCAGAAGCAGGCAGGTTTCGCCGACCGCATTCTGGTCTCCAAAAAAGATCTCGTCACCGACGCCGAATATCAGGCCCTGCGCGCCCGGCTGCTGCGCATCAACCCGCGCGCACCGATCACGCCCGTGCATTTCGGCGAAACCGATCTGAAAGAGCTGCTCGACATCAGCGGCTTCAACCTGAACACCATTCTGGACATTGATCCCGAATTCCTTGCCGAAGAACACCCGGACGCAGCGCACGCGCATCACCATCACGAACATGAAGGCGAATGCGGCGAGCACTGCGGCCACCACGAACACGCTCATCATCACCACCCGGCCCACCAGGACGAAATCGGCGCTTTCGTATTCCGATCAAACCGGGCATTCGACCCGGAACGCCTGGAAGAATTCCTCGGCGGCATTGTGCAGGTTTACGGGCCTGACTTGCTGCGCTACAAAGGCATTCTTTTCATCAAGGGCTTCAATCGCCGCATGCTGTTCCAGGGCGTACACATGATGATGGGCGCCGAACCCGGGAAACCGTGGCTCTCAGGTGAAAAGCCTAATACCAAGATGGTTTTCATAGGCCGTAAACTGCCCCAAGAGATTTTCCAGCGGGGTCTCGAACAATGTCTGGTGTGAGCCCGCAGGCGCGCGCGAACCGCAGCACCTGTGGTCCACCAGGCCTTTAC
>JAAZDZ010000175.1 GCA_012512545.1 Alcaligenaceae bacterium
GAAAGCGCTAAGCGGGGCCAGTGCGGCACCGGTGTTACGCAGCGGGCCAACACGGCAGCGGCCAATGAAGGCGGCGGGGCCGAAGGCTTCCGTATAGACGACGCCATGGTAGGAAGGGTCGGGCTCGTTCAGCATGGGGAAGCGGTCTTTGTGCTCGGCCCAGGGGAATTTGCCGGAATCGACAATCGCGCCCGCGATGGTGGTTCCGTGGCCGCCCATGTATTTGGTGAGGGCATGCACGACGATGTCTGCGCCGTGTTCAAAGGGGCGGCACAGGGCGGGCGATGCCACAGTGTTGTCCACAATGAGCGGCACGCCATGGCGGTGGGCCGCTTCGGCCAGGGCTGCGATATCGACGATGCTGCCCGACGGGTTGCCGATGGTTTCGCAGAAGACGGCCCGGGTGTTGGCGTCGATCAGGGCTTCAAGCGCCGCGATATCGTCGTGAGGCGCGAACTTGACGGTAATGCCCTGACGCGGAAAAGTATGGGCAAACAGGTTGTAAGTGCCACCATACAGCTTGCTGACCGATACAATGTTGTCGCCCGCCTGCGCGATGGCCTGGATAGCATAGGTAATGGCGGCCATGCCGGATGCCACAGCCAGGGCGCCCACGCCGCCTTCCAACGCCGCAACGCGCTCTTCCAGCACGGCATTCGTAGGGTTCATGATGCGGGTATAGATATTGCCCGGCACCTTGAGATCGAACAGATCGGCGCCATGTTGGGTACTGTCAAAAGCGTATGAGGTCGTCTGGTAGATTGGTACCGCCACCGACTTGGTAGTGGGGTCGGGTTGATAGCCGGCATGAACGGCGAGCGTTTCGAATTTCATTGTTGTCTTTCCACGATTTGAATCCAACCTCAGAGAGTACACGCAACAACGGGCGGATAAGCGCCCGGCTTCGATGATTATTCACTTTGGTTATTATTTAAAGTTATAAGTGCGCAGGCAAAAAGAGCTTTTGGTTTGGGCCTTGCTGTTATTTGCATGTGCATCCCGCTAGGGGCGCAGCGCGTAAGGTAGTATTCTGAATTGTTGTCAGCGTATAGGCGCATTGGGGCTTTCCCCAGTTTTTGAGGCGTGAATGAAAGTCTGGTTGAAGCGGGTATTGATCAGTCTCGTTGTGGTATTTCTTGTGGCGCTGGTCGGGGTCGCGATTTTTCTTCTGACCTTCGATCCCAACGCCTACAAGAGCAAGCTGCAGGAGATTGTCTATGCGAGATACGAACGAACCCTGACCATCAATGGCGACATTGAGCTGTCATTGTTCCCGCGTATCGGCTTGTCGGTGCAGGACGTTTCCCTGTCTGATCGCGGCAACAGTGATCTTTTTGCGTCTGTCGATAGCGCAACGCTGGCAGTCGCCATCTGGCCGCTCATGTTCAACCGGCTGGTGGTGGATCACGTCGCCATCAGTGGTTTTCAGGCTTGGGTGGTGCGCAATGAAGAGGGCGAATTCAATTTCGACGACCTGCTCAGCCGCAGACAGACCGCCAGTCTGCCCGCTCCTGATCTGACTTCGCCTCTGAGCGCGCTCACCGGCGCTATCGGAACGGCGCAGGCGGCCACCACGGAAACGGCCATTGCAGCAGAAGCGGCAAAACAGGAAAACAGGGCGGCCCGGGCAGAGCCGTCGCCTGAAAATGCCGATCTGCAGATTGATATCGCCGGCCTCACCCTGCGCAATGGTCAGATCCATCTGCACGATAAACAGCGCAACTATGTGGGGCACATTACGGGCCTGGAAGTCAATACCGGCCGCGTTACCGCCGATCAACCCTTTGACCTCGCTTTTCGCGGCCAGCTGCTGGGCGATTTTCCAACCGCCGATGCCCGCTTCGATGGCCAGGCGCTGGTGAGCTTCAATACCGATCAGAAAAACTATTCCGCGCAACGCGTCAATGTGCAGGTCAATGGTCAGCTTGCCGGGTTGCAGGCCCGTTCCCTTGGGCTGCGGGGCAATCTGGCTTACAGCGCCTATTCGCAGATGTTCAGCGCGAATGGGGTAGCCTTTTCGTTGCAGGGTGATCTCAACGGCAGCGCGCCCATCAAGAATTTCGAGGCCACGCTGGCCGTCCCCCGCCTCAAGCTCGATCGCAGCCAGGCTGAGTTGCATGTGGAGAAACTCAGTCTGCAGGCCAAGGGCGAGCAGC
>JAAZDZ010000176.1 GCA_012512545.1 Alcaligenaceae bacterium
GAGGTATAGAGCGAGCTTTCCAGGTAGAAGTTGTCGAACTTCAGGTTGAATGCCTGCAGGTCGAGATCCTGTTCGCGGCGCAGGTAGGCGACAGCAAAGCTGCGGATATCTTCCAGGCTGTCGATGTCGCGGGTGGCCGTGACGGATGCGCCGTCGGCAGCCTGCACAGTGGCGCCAGCCTGGAAATCGCGGGCGATATCCATGATGTAGTCGCCCTTGTAGCCATCGGCCGGGAAATCCGGGGAATCGGGTTCGATGCCCCGCGCCCGCGCCTGCACACTGATGGCGAGGTTGTCGATCTGGTTGCCGGCGTCGTTGTAGTAGAACTCGCGCAGCACATCGTGGCCCTGCGATGCGAACAGGCGGCACAGGGCGTCGCCCAGCGCGGCCTGGCGGGCATGGCCGACATGCAGCGGGCCGGTGGGGTTGGCAGAGACGAACTCCACCATGACTTTGTGGCCGTTGGCCGGTGCGTGGCCGTAGCGCTCGCCTTCCTGGCTGATCACATGCAGCACAGCCTGGTGGGCAGCCGGGGCCAGCCGGAAATTGATGAAGCCAGGGCCGGCGATCTCGATGGCGGAGATCAGTTCGTTGACCGCAGGGTTGGCCTGCAGTTGTTCGACAATCTGCTGCGCCAGTTCGCGCGGGTTGCGCCTGGCCGCCTTGGCCAGCTGCATGGCGATATTGCAGGCGATGTCGCCGTGAGCGGCAACTTTGGGCCGTTCAAGCGCGACGGTCGTCTGGTTTTCTGGCAGAAGCTCGCGCACGGCGGCTTCAATATAGGAAATAAGCTGTTGTTGTTGCCCGGGGAGCATAAAGCGAATTCGTTCAGAGGTTCAATCCAAAATGATACCGTGAATAAGGCCAGGAGGGCTTGCGGAGCGTGTGCGCAGCGCCCTTGGAAGCTCAATTGGGGTTCCAGCCCAGCGTTTCTTCCAGCCAGCGGGCATAGCCTTGCATATCCACAAGGCCCACGATATCGCCTGCTTGTGAGCGCCAGTCGGGAAGGCGCTGAATAAAGGTTTCGACCTGATCGCGAGCCGCGCGGCCCAGCCTGGGGTCGTCGTCCTGATAGGGCAGCCGGGTGCCGCCTGAAGGCGCCAGCACGGCGCGGTCGCCGCGTTGCAGGCTGCGCGCCAGTGTGCCGCGCATATCGCGCAACAGCGGCGCATGAAGCGTGATATCGGCTTCGCTCAGGTCGGCGAAATTCACTGAAGCCGCCAGCGCCTGCCAGTGCATCCAGGCCAGCGCGATTTTGGCCAGATCGGCATCTTCAGCCGTGGGCGGCGGGCCGGCGGCGTCGTTTTGTTCAGGAGCCAGCAGCGCCAGGCCGCCGCCAATATCGGCATGGGCGCCCACAAAAGGGGCTTCGACCACATTGCCCGCGCCACCTGTGTCGGCGCTGGTGAGCGGAAACGCCCAGCGGTGCTCATGCAATGCGACGGCATGGGACACCCAGGACCAGAGTTGCGCAATGCCAAAGTCATACAGATGGTTGTGCGAACCGCCAATCTGA
>JAAZDZ010000177.1 GCA_012512545.1 Alcaligenaceae bacterium
ATCTGGCGCTCACATTCTTGCCGGAATGAGCGTCTGATTCCAGGTGGCGATAAGCCTTCACCTTCTTAAGCGCTGGCCGCCCCAAACAAGGAAGATACCGGCCACCCAGGCCAGCCAGAAGAAAATGCCTTCGTTGGCAATCATGAGAGCGGAAATGAGATCAACGACGCTTTCTTCGCAGCCGGAAGGCCCGGCCTGCGAGCATTTGGCGGATATCTGGTAGAAGCCTGCGGCGATTGAGCCGATGATCAGCAATGCGCCTGCGATGATCATGAGGGTTCCGGGCATGGCTGTTCCTTGGTAAATCAAACAGGACACTGGTTTTATACCAAAGTTTTTCTTCTGCGGGCTTCTGTGGCGCTGCAAGCCAGGAACGGGCGGGCGCAGGGCGTGGCCTACAATGGCGGGCCCGGCGCCCCAAGATTCTCCGCAGTATGGCCCGCAATAGAAAACCTGTTGTCCGACGCAAGCGTAGTTCCTCTTCCCGACGCAGATCCCGCTCACGCGGCAATCTGGCCCGTTTCCTGAAAGCGTTCAGCAGCTCGGCGCTGCTGGCGTTTGGGCTGGGCAGTTTCATTCTGCACCCCCAGTGGCGCGATCAAGCCTCGCTGACGCCCTTGCTGGCGCAGTGGGGGTGGCCGCAGCAGGAGGCGCCTGCGCTGGCGGCGCCGGTTTCCGGCACTTATGTGCAGACGAACTTTGCACCGTGCCGCCAGTTTTTCCCGGCGTCAGGCACGCCGCTGGTGCCGTCGGGTCCGGGCTTGCGTGAACTGTGCTTTGATTCTTTCGCCATTTTGCACAATGGCCGCAGCAAAACCCCTGTTTTTGTGGCTCAGCGCCTGAACCGGCAGATGATTCAGCAGGCCCGCAACGTGGAGCGGCGCGACCGTTTTTATGCCGATGCGCGCCTGCCTGCGGCGGAGCGCGCCGAGCTGGCGGATTACCGCAACTCTGGTTATTCGCGCGGCCACATGGCGCCTGCGGGCGATATGCATACGCCGCAAGCCATGGAGCAGAGCTTTTCGCTGGCCAATATGGTGCCGCAGAACCAAGTGCAGAACGCGGGCGCCTGGAACCGCATCGAGCAAGATACCCGCAAATACATTATGCGGGCGCAGGGCGATGTTTATGTGTTCACCGGCCCGGTGTATGGCAGCACGCCGGCCCGCATCGGCCAGGGCAGGGTGGCCGTGCCCGATCATCTTTACAAGGTGGTGCATGATGCCCGCACGGGCAGGACATGGGTGCACTGGCAGGCCAACAGCGAGGCGGCCAATGTGGGGCCGCCCATCAGTTATCCCGCTTTCGTGCAGCGCACCGGCTTGCATCTGCTGGGCGCCCCTGGTGGATGAATCTGGACGTAGAACAGTCACTGCTGACTGTTCTACGCCTGGTGAATCGGAGCGGCCTGCATGCCGCGACGTGGGCCTGCGCCGCCTGAAGCAGCATCTGAAACAGAAAAGGCGCCTTGCCGCTGTAGTTGCGGCCAAGGCGCCTTGTGGGCTGTTAGCGCTTGCCTAAGCGACTTCTTTCAGGGTTTCGCCTACGGCATCGAACAGGCTGTCGAGTTCCTGGGGGCTGCTGGTGAAAGGCGGGCCAAACTGCAGCGTATCGCCGCCAAAACGCACGTAAAAGCCTTTTTCCCAAAGCTTCAGGCCGGCTTCGTAAGGACGGATGGCCGGGTCACCGTCGCGGGCCGCGATCTGGATGGCACCGCCCAATCCGCAGTTGCGGATGTCGATTACGTTGGGGCTGCAGCCTTTCAGGCCATGCAGGGCGTTTTCGAAGTGAGGAATCAGTTCGGCGGAGCGCTGGATCAGGCCGTCGCGGTCGAGGATGTCGAGCGCGGCAATGCCTGCGGCGCAGGCTACAGGGTGGGCCGAATAGGTATAGCCATGGGGGAATTCGACCATGTGCTCGGGCAACGACTGGTTCATGAAGGTATCGTAGATTTCGCTGGACGCCACGACCGCCCCCAGGGGGATGGCGCCGTTGGTAACCTGTTTAGCGATATTCATGATGTCGGGCGTGACGCCGAAGTACTCGGAGCCGGTGGTGGTACCCATGCGGCCGAAGGCAGTAATGACTTCGTCGAAAATCAGCAGAATGCCGTGCTGGTCGCAGATTTCGCGCAGGCGTTGCAGATAGCCTTTGGGCGGAACCAGCACGCCTGCGGAACCCGACATGGGTTCGACGATGACGGCGGCAATGTTGGAGGCATCGTGCAGTTCAATCAGCTTGAGCAGTTCGTTGGCCAGTTCCACCCCGCCGGTTTCGGCCTGGCCGCGGGTGAAGGCCAGTTCTGGCTGCAGGGTGTGGGGCAGGTGATCGACATCCATCAGTGAGCCGAACATCTTGCGGTTGCCGCCAATGCCGCCCAGGCTGGTGCCCGCGATATTCACGCCATGGTAGCCGCGGGCGCGGCCAATGAGTTTGGTTTTGGCAGGCTGGCCCTTCAGGCGCCAGTAGGCGCGCGCCATCTTCACGGCGGTATCGGCGGCTTCGGAGCCGGA
>JAAZDZ010000178.1 GCA_012512545.1 Alcaligenaceae bacterium
CACCTGCATTTTCATATACTCGGGGGCCCCCGCCCCTGGCAAAAACGGGCGGCACCTGCTGCCTGACGGAGAACGATATGGGCACATTCAGCATTTGGCACTGGTTGATCGTCCTGGTCATCATTGCGCTGGTTTTCGGAACCAAGAAACTGCGTAACGTTGGCGAAGATCTGGGTGGAGCCGTGCGCGGCTTCAAGAAGGGCATGGCTGAAGCCTCGCAAGAGGACCAAAAGCCCGAAGCGGTGACTCAGCGCACCAGCAGCGAAGAAACCATCGATGTGCAAGCCAAAGAAAAGACTGACGCCTGACCATGTTTGACGTCAGCTTCACCGAACTCATGCTGATCGGCGTTGTGGCGCTGATCGTCATCGGTCCTGAGCGGCTTCCCAAGGTCGCCCGGACGGTGGGGCATCTGCTCGGGCGTGCGCAGCGCTACGTAACCGATGTGAAAACCGACATCCAGCGGGAAATCGATCTGGATGAAATGAACAAGCTCAAGAAGCAAATGGATGACGCGGCCAACTCTCTGCAGGCTTCCATGCGCGAAACTTCCGCAAGCATCCAGAACCCTCTGGAGGAAGCGCGCAAAAGCCTGAAGGAAGCTTCGGCTTCTGTCGAAGGCTTGGTGGAACAGGCCCGCAAGGATGTCGGTTCCGGTTCCAGTCCCGCCGCCGAAGACGCGCCTGCAGCCTTGGCTGAGCCCGTTCCCCAGGCCGCTGTCATCCCGGACGCCACATCAGGCGCAGAGCCGACAACCGCAGAACAATCGGATACGCCCAAGTGACACAAGAAGAAGCACCACAGGAAACGTTTATTTCGCACCTGGTCGAGTTGCGCACGCGCCTGCTCAGGGCTGTGAGCGCAGTCCTGGTCATATTTGTGGTGCTGTTCATCTACCCCGGGCCGTCCGCCATCTACGACCTGCTGGCCCAGCCCATGCTGGAATCCCTGCCTCAGGGCACACGCATGATCGCAACCGGGGTGATCACGCCCTTCATGGTGCCGGTCAAGGTCACACTGCTGGCCGCTTTCCTGATCGCCCTGCCCATTGTGCTGTACCAAGCCTGGGCCTTCGTGGCGCCCGGCCTTTATGTCCACGAGAAAAAACTGGCACTGCCGCTTATCGCTTCGAGCACACTGTTGTTCATGGCGGGCATGGCATTCTGCTATTTCGTGGTGTTCCGCACCGTATTCCACTTCATTGCGGGCTTCGCGCCGGAATCCATTACTCCGGCGCCCGATATCGAAGCCTACATCAACTTCGTGATGACAATGTTCATTGCCTTTGGCGTGACATTCGAAGTGCCGGTGGCCGTCGTGCTATTGGCCAGCACGGGCGTGGTGAGCGTGAAGAAATTGCGCGAAATCCGCGGCTATGTGATTGTTGGCGCATTCATTATTGCCGCTGTGGTCACGCCCCCGGATGTTCTCAGTCAGTTCATGCTGGCAGTGCCTCTGTGCCTTCTGTATGAAGTGGGCATTCTGCTGTCAGCGTCGATGAACCGGAAGCGGACTCAAAAAGCGGCAGCCGAAGAAAGCTCCGATGAACGCAGCCGGGAAGTACGTGGCGATAACTGATCAGGCCGCGCACTGAGAAAACCTTCACCGTCGCCGTGCCAGAGAAGGCCGCTCCCCCACCTGCACCGTCAGCTGCTGCCGCTTGCCTTCCCGCAACACCGTCAATTTCAGCGAGTTGCCCGGCTTTAACGGCGCAACCGCATTCAGGAAGGCGATGGAATCCGGCACCACGGCATCTTCCAGCGCCAGAATGATATCCCCCACTCGCAAACCCGCTACGTGGGCCGGGCCGCCGCGCAGAACACCCGCCACAATAATGCCTTCCTGACGCTCCAGGCCAAAAGCCCGCATCAGTTCGGGCGTGATGTCCTGAGGCTCAATGCCCAGCCAGCCTCGGGTGACCTTGCCGGACTCAATGATTTCTTCCAGAATCCGCTCCGCCGTTTTTGCCGGAATGGCGAACCCGATGCCCAGCGAACCGCCCGTTTCGGAATAGATGGCGGTATTCACC
>JAAZDZ010000179.1 GCA_012512545.1 Alcaligenaceae bacterium
GGTCGCGAAATCACCGTTAAGGATTCCATCGCCGACGCTTTCCTGCAGCAAATCCTGTTGCGCCCGGCCGAGTACGATGTCATCGCTACACTGAACCTGAACGGCGACTACGTCTCCGACGCTCTGGCAGCTCAAGTAGGCGGTATCGGTATCGCTCCCGGCGCTAACCTGTCTGACTCCGTGGCCATGTTCGAAGCCACCCACGGCACGGCTCCCAAGTATGCTGGCAAAGATTACGTGAACCCCGGTTCCGAAATCCTGTCCGCAGAAATGATGCTGCGCCACATGGGCTGGACGGAAGCCGCCGACCTCATCATCTCCAGCATGGAAAAATCCAACCTGTCGAAGAAGGTCACCTACGACTTCGCACGTCTGATGGAAGGCGCAACTCAAGTGTCTTGCTCGGGCTTTGGTCAGGTCATGATCGACAACATGTAAGTCTGACTACCGTCGTATCAGGTAGTACAAAAACCCGCATTCCACATAGGTTTGCGGGTTTTTTTATTCGGTTTTTTTTGTATGGCGTTGTAGGGGAATATCTCTTTCGAATCAGCAATGCGTAACCGAAAATCCGCCCTACAAGCTGACCGATGAGGGTGGGCTGGTGCTGGTGGTGCTGCCCAGCGTAATCAAGGCTTGGCGCTATCAGTGTTCGTTGTTGGGTAAGCGTTTCTGGGTGATGCCTTCGGGGTTTCCGGTTCTTACCTGGGTCTGTCGTTGGTGCGGCAGCGGGTGCAGTATGTGCCTGCTCAGCCAGAACGCAAGCGATAGGAGAAGCGAGAAAGAGGCTTGATCGAGTGTGAATAAGTGATTACACTTCTGTGATGTTCACCATCAAGCAAACGCGCGAGTTCGAGCTGTGGATGAGCGGCCTGAAGGACGGCATGACTCGCATTCGTCTGGGGAAGCGCTTAGATAAGGCACAGCGCGGCAATTTGGGTGATGTCGAGCCAGTGGGTGAAGGAGTCAACGAAATGCGAGAGCACTTCGGCCCCGGCTGGCGGATGTATTACATTCAACGGGGCGATGTGCTGATTGTCATGCTGGGCGGCGGCGACAAATCCACACAGAAAGCTGATATCAAGCAGGCCATCGCGTTGGCGAAGACACTGCGGGAGTAACACACATGATCAAGACAACCAAGATTTCCGAACTGCCGGAGTTCGACATGGCCGAAATTCTCAAGACGGACGAGGACATTGCCAACTATCTGACGGCTGTTCTGGAAGAAAACGATTCCGCCGAGCTTTCCCATGCCCTGGGAGTCATTGCCCGAGCGCGTGGTATGACCGAAGTAGCGCGTGCCAGCGGCCTGACGCGCGAGGCGCTTTATAAAGCGCTGCGCCCTGGTTCGCATCCGCGTTTCGATACCATTGCGCGAGTCTGTGCCGCGCTGGGCGTGCAACTGACCGCCCGGCCTGTGCATTCATAGCCTTGTTCTTAAAGAGATGAAGTGCACCCCGAAAGTTGGACATAAATCCAACCTTTGGGGTGTTTTTTTATCGCCAAGCATGATGTGCGATTCAAAGTTCAAGTCGTCAAGCAATATCTTTCGGGAAACAGTAGCTATGCAGAAGTGGCGACGACCCACGGAATGTCACCGGAGCTTGTGCGACCTTCACCTATTTCTAAGTGGATGACGGCAGTGGGGTTATCCGGCAATAAGAATCGGGGCTGCCCTACAC
>JAAZDZ010000180.1 GCA_012512545.1 Alcaligenaceae bacterium
CGCCGAAACCGGGGTTGACCGACATCAGCAATATGATGTCCAGTTTGTCCATCACGTAGTCCATCCACCCAAGAGGGGTGGCCGGGTTGAACACCAGGCCGGCCTTGCAGCCATGATCGCGGATCAGGGCCAGCGTGCGATCGGGATGGCGCGACGCTTCGGGATGGAACGTGATGATATCGGCACCCGCTTTTGCGAATTGCGGGATAATGGCATCCACGGGTTCCACCATGAGGTGAACGTCTATCGGCGCCGTTGTATGCGGCCGGATGGCTTCACAGACCATAGGCCCTATCGTCAGGTTGGGAACATAATGATTGTCCATTACATCGAAGTGGATCCAGTCGGCGCCTGCATCAACAACATTGCGGACTTCTTCGCCCAAACGGGCAAAATCGGCGGAAAGCAGGCTGGGAGCAATACAGATGTCTGGTAGGGTCATGGCTGAGGAACGATAAAAGGAAATGGCGGCAACAATGAGTGTATTGCAGTTTGACTCCAAGCCAGAGATCACGTTTCGTCATTTACGGCGAAGCCCATCACGAAAACAGCCCGGCGGATGGCTGCCGCGCGCATCCAGAAGCTTATTGCCGCTTAGCATCGCGGTTCTGCTGGCCGCGTGTTCTTCGGTGCCGCTCGATGAAACGGCCGAAGCTCCGGCGCCAGATATCGACATTCTTCAGCAGCCTTTAAGGGTTCCGGCACTGGAAGCCATGCGTGACAGCGCGCCGCGCAAGCTTGAGGGCGGGTTTGTACCCGTCGGCTGGGGCGCCCTGCCTTCCTGGAATGACGACGATTTCTCGCAGCTGTGGCCCGTACTGATCAACAATTGCAAAGGCTTGGTGCGCCCGACGGGCGGTTCCATGGTGCAGCAGGCCCGCGCCACGCCCCGGGCGTGGCAGCCGGTTTGCGCGGCTGCGGCCCAGGCTCAGCCACAAGGCAGTGCCCAGGTGCGCGCCTTCATCGAACAGCACCTGCAGCCCTGGCGCCTGCTGGATGATCAAGGCAAACACGCACGCAACACCGTTACCGGCTACTACGAGCCTTTGATTCATGGCGCCCGCAAGCGGGGCGGCGATTACCAATGGCCCTTGTATCAGCCGCCGCACGATCTTCTTACCATCGACCTGGGCAGTGTCTATCCCGACCTGGCCGGTAAGCGGGTGCGCGGCAAGCTCGACGGCAAGCGCGTGGTCCCTTACGACACACGCGCCGAAATTGCTGCCTCGCCCGACCGGCAGCCCCCGGCGATTGTCTGGGCCAACGACCCTGTAGAAGCTTTTTTCCTGCAGATTCAGGGCTCGGGAAGGGTGCGGCTGCCTGATGGCCAGATGATCCGCCTGGCGTATGCCGATCACAACGGCCAGCCTTATGCTTCCATCGGGCGCTGGCTGGCCGACCAGGGCGAACTCCCGCTGGCACAGACTTCCATGCAGAACATCAAAGCCTGGGCCCGGCGCAACCCGCAGCGGGTGCAGGAAATGCTCAACGTCAATCAGGCCATGGTGTTCTTCCGCGAAGAGTCCGTAGCGGGTGCTGAATCGGGAGCGGATTTCGGCCCCAAGGGCGCTTATGGCATTCCTTTGGCCAGCCAGCGGGCCATTGCGGTCGATACCCGTTACGTGCCGCTGGGCGCGCCCGTGTATCTTGCCACCACCATGCCCTCAAGCTCACAGCCTTTGAGGCGGCTGGTCTTCGCTCAAGACACCGGGGCTGCGATCAAGGGCGCGGCACGCGCCGACTTCTACTGGGGGTTCGGCGATGAGGCGGGCGCTCTGGCGGGCAGGATGAAACAGAATGGTGAAATGTGGGTCCTGTGGCCCAAACAGGCAGGAGCTCCTTCGGCACGATGAATAAACAAGGCATTCTGGTATGTGGCAGCGGCATCGCTGGTCTGGCCACGGCGCTGGGTCTGGCGCGCAAGGGTTTCAACGTTGAGTTGCTGGGGCCGCCCCCGCCGCGCCCGCCGCTGGGCGCAGACGATTACCATCCCCGCGTATATGCGATTTCCCAGTCCAGCCGTGACCTGCTTGAGTCCCTGGGCGTCTGGCAGATGATGGAAACCCGGCGGGTCACGCCAGTTGAAGCGATGGAAGTGCATGGCGACGCGGCGGGCATGGTGATGTTGCATGCCTGGCAGGCGAGCCAGGAAGCCCTGGCCTGGATTGTCGAATCCGGCGAAATGGAGCGCGTTCTGCAGCAGGCCATCCAGGTTTACGGCCTGCGCTGGTGGCAGGAAAAATTCACCCACCTGGAAGGGCGGGTAGCGTGTACTGAAAATGGCCGCCGACTGCCCTTCGATTTACTCGTAGGAGCCGATGGCGCGCGTTCGCCGGTGCGCAGCAGCGCGGGCATCTTTCATGACTCGCGCCCTTATGGCGACAGCGGAGTGGTGGCGCATCTGGATGCGGAACTCCCCCACCAGAATATCGCAGTGCAATGGTGTACCGGCGATTCCATTCTGGCCCTGTTACCGATGCCGGACACTGCCAACGGGCATCAGGTATCCATGGTCTGGTCCTTGCCTGAACACGCCGCCAACGAGCTCATGGCCATGGAGCCCGAGGCCCGCGCCGCTTTCCTGGAAACCAGGCTGGCGGCTGCGACCGGGGGGCGCATGGGCCGCCTGAAACTGCGCAGCAAACCCTTCGCCTTTACTCTGTTCCTGGAACGCAGCGGCATGGTGGGGCCAGGCATCGCCCTGGTCAGCGATGCCGCGCACCGGGTTCACCCATTGGCCGGCCAGGGCCTTAATCTTGGCCTGGGCGATGTGCAGGAACTGTTGCGTATTCTGGCGGACAAAGAAAGTTATCGCAGCGTAGGCGATGAACGCGTGCTCAACCGTTATCGGCGTGCTCGCGCGCAGCCGATTCTGGCCATGAGCGTGGCGACCGATGGCCTGCACCGGTTGTTCGCTTCGCAGGCGGCGCCTGTGGTGGCCTTGCGCAATCTGGGCATGCAGGCGGTTGACCGTCTGCCCATGATAAAGCGGTTTCTTATTGGCGGCGCTGCCGGTTAACCCATAATGCGGGCTGACGCGTGTCGCCCGGCATCAGGAGCATTCATGTCGTTTCGCATCCGTTTTCGTGGCAGCCTGGTGGCCGTTGTGCTGAGCTGTCTGGCAGCCTTGCCCACCATCGCCGCCGCGCAGGATAAAGTCCTTTCCACCACGGGCAACGACCCGCAAGGTGCGGTGGTGATCTCCACCGAGCAGGTCAGGCAGGGGTTTGAAGAGCGGTTTCCAGGTCTGGGCGTGAACGAAATCTCTGCCACGCCTTTTCCCGGGCTGTTTGAAATACGCATAGGCAGCGATCTGCTTTATGTGGATGGCGAAGTGAATTACGTTCTGCAGGGTTCGCTGATTGATGCCAGGTCGCGCCGCGATCTCACCGCTCAGCGTCTGGAAGCGCTGTCGAAGGTGGACTTCGCCGCGCTGCCTTTTGATGCTGCCATCAAACAGGTAAGGGGGGATGGCAGCCGCCAGATGGCCGTTTTCGAGGACCCGAACTGCGGCTATTGCAAGCTGCTGCACAAGACTCTGGAAAAGGTGGATGACGTTACGATCTACACGTTTCTCTTTCCCATATTGTCCGAGGATTCCCATGTGCGTTCGCGCAACATCTGGTGCGCGGAAGACCGTGTTGCGGCGTGGCGCGGCTGGATGCTGGAAAACAGGCATCCCGCTGCCGCTGAATGCGAAACGCCTGTCGAGGCCAACCTCGCTTTGGGGAAAAGCCTGATGGTCACAGGCACGCCCGCCATATTCTTCGCCGATGGTTCGCGCGTGAACGGCGCATTACGCCTGGCGGATCTGGAAACGAAACTGACGGAAACGTCTCAGGGCCAGTAAAACTGCAGGTGGGCCAAGTTTGCTGGCTGCACCTGCAAGGGTAGGGGGTTGGGCTCTTGCCCAGCCGAACGCTTACTGCGCCGTAGGCATCACGAACTCAGCGCCCTTGGCAATGCTGTCGGGCCAGCGCTGCATAATGCTTTTCTGGCGTGTATAGAAGCGTACACCTTCTTCGCCATACGCGTGCATGTCACCGAACAGGCTGGCTTTCCAGCCGCCGAAGCCGTGCCAGGCCATGGGTACGGGAATCGGCACGTTCACGCCCACCATGCCGACTTCAATCCGGCGGCCGAATTCGCGCGCTACGCCGCCGTCGCGGGTGAACAGGCTGACGCCGTTGGCGTACTGATGCCGGTTGATCAGTTCAACCGCCTCCGCGAAGTTGGCTACGCGAACGCAGGACAAGACCGGGCCGAAGATTTCTTCCTTGTAAATGCTCATTTCAGGCGTGACGTTGTCGAACAGCGTGCCGCCCATCCAGAAGCCGCCTTCGCAGCCTGCTCCGGTGACGCTGGAATCGAAGTCGCGGCCATCCACCACCAGCGTAGCGCCTTCCTGTATGCCCTTTTCGATATACCCTGTGATGCGCTCGTGAGCCCCAGCGTGGACGATGGGGCCCATTTCGGCCTCAAGATTCATGCCATCCATGACTTTGAGAGCCCGGGCGCGTTCGGCCAGAACCGGCACCAGGCGGTCGCCAACATCACCCACCAGCACCGCCACGGAAATTGCCATGCAGCGTTCGCCTGCTGAGCCATAGCCCGCGCCGATCAGGGCGTCGGCGACTTGCTCCAGGTCGGCGTCAGGCATGACAACCATATGGTTTTTGGCGCCCCCCAGGGCCTGCACGCGCTTGCCGTGGCGGGCGCCGGTTTCGTAGATGTAGTTGGCAATGGGGGTGGAGCCTACAAAAGACACGGCCTTGATATCCGGGTGATGCAGGATGGCATCTACAGCTTCCTTGTCGCCCTGCACCACGCTGAATACGCCATCGGGCAGACCGGCCTGCTTGAGCAGATCGGCCAGCATCAGCGATGCGGACGGGTCGATGGGGCTGGGTTTGAGAATAAAGCAGTTGCCAGCGGCGATGGCCAGCGGGAACATCCACATCGGCACCATGGCCGGGAAGTTGAAGGGCGTAATGCCGGCCACCACGCCCAGGGGCTGGCGCAGCGTCCAGTTATCCATGCCAGTGGAAACCTGATCGGTGAAGTCGGATTTCAGCAGTTGCGGAATCCCGCAGGCAAATTCCACAATATCAATGCCGCGGGCCACTTCGCCCTGTGCATCTGTGAAAACCTTGCCGTGTTCCAGGGTGATGCAGCGAGCAAGCTCGTCTTTGTGCGTGTTCAGCAGTTCCAGGAAACGAAACATGACGCGCGCCCGGCGAATGGGGGGCGTGTCGGCCCAGGCGGGAAAGGCGGCTTTCGCGGCGTGCACGGCAGCATCCACTTCGCCGGAACCGGCCAGGGCGACATGGCGGCTGACCTGGCCAGTAGCGGGGTTGTAGACGGGGCTGCTGCGCTGCGAGCTTCCTGCGTCGTTTTGTCCGGCAATCCAGTGGCCCAGGGTGGGGTGTTGTGCGGGGTTTCCCATGCGTTCCTCCAGTGGTTCAGATGTGTGCGCCCCCAAGCGTGCGCTGCATGGCTGAGGACGCTTTGAGGGAAAAATCTCTTCGCCATCCAGTCTATGGCAGGCGCAGGCTTGCATCTACGGGGTAGGATTCAATACAGTGTTCAATAATTTCTACTAATAAATGGGTTTATGCGTACAGGATCTGCGACGCCTTTTTCGGATATGCATCTGCTCACGGTGCTGGCAGAGACTCAGAGCTTTGTCCGCGCTGCCGAGCGCCTGGGTATTTCCCGCTCTTCAGCCAGCATGCGGATTGCTGCGCTGGAAAAGGCGGTTGGCCTCCCCCTGGTGCGGCGATCCACGCGGCGTGTGTCGCTTACGGAAGCAGGGCAGCAACTGGTGGACGACGTCGGCCCCGCCTTTGAGCGCATTGCTTCAAGCTTCCATGCCGTGCACGATCTGGCAGGGGCGCCACGGGGCACTTTGCGTGTGACTGCCCCAGTGGCATTGGGGCGCCAGCACATCAGCCCCTCTCTGGGCACCTTTCTGCTGCGTTACCCGGAAGTGCGGCTGGAACTTGAGCTGACAGACCGTCTGGTGAACCTGACCCACGAAGGGTTTGATCTGGCCATCCGGCATGCCCGGCATATCCCGGATAACTATGTGGTGTGGGAACTCATGCGCAGCGAATCGCTGCTGGTGGCCAGTGATGCTTACCTGGATTGTCGCGGGCGGCCGCAGCACCCCACCGACCTGGCAGAGCACGATTGCGTGCTTTA
>JAAZDZ010000181.1 GCA_012512545.1 Alcaligenaceae bacterium
CGTGCTGGATCAGTCCTTCGCACAGGCGCTGCTCCCCTTATATGCCGCTCCCAGCCCGGCCATCAGCCAGGCGCGCCAGCAACGGGCCATGCGGCAGCGTGAACAGGCAACCGCTCTGCCCGCCTGGCGCATCCGCATTGTTTCGCCCGCCCAGGCGTCTTTCAGCGACTTCGCCTCGTCCAGCCCCGATCTTCCAGGCCATGGGCGGGCCGTGATCGACAACGATTATCTGGCCGAACAGCATCAGGCGCGGCTGGCACAGGGCTGGCCGCAGGGCCGGGGGCCGTCTTCCGGCCAGACCACCCTGCAAGCCAATACGCTTGTCCTGCACCTGACATGGCTGCACGAGCCGCTCCTGCCCGGTATAAAGCAATTGCTCAGGCAGGTCGCGCCGCCCGACACCCGCTACGGCTCTCAGGCAATGGCGCGGGCGGGTTACCTGCCCATGCAGCGCCAGGTGGCGCTGGTCATGCAATCTCACCCCATCGCTTGGGATATGCCCGCCCATGGCCGCATTACCCGCATAGCCCACCCCACAACGCCGGAAGGCGGCCATCCAGGCCAGGGCAGCCCGCCGGCAGCTTCCTGCAACGGCCTGTGGTGCCTGGAAAGCTTCAAAAGCGGCACACCGCCTGGTGACAGTGCCGGGCCGGGAAATACTGAAAACAGCATGGTGCCGGGCAACACTGAAGCGCCCGATGTCAAACCTGATGAAAAACCGGGCACAGAACCGGATTCCGGGCCTGTTGCCGCAGATAATGATGATGCCTATGGGGCAGAACCCGGCGATGAGTCCGCCGATCCGCTTGATGACTGCCCCGGCTGCTGTGATTGATCACTGCGCGGCAGATGCACAAACAGTTCGTCTCGCTGCACCAGGCCCATTTCCGTGCGTGCCCGCTCTTCAATGGCATCGGTGCCGGCGGTGAGATCCTGTACTTCCGCGGTCAGCGCATTGTTGCGGGCGGTCAGGGCTTCATTCACTTCTTCCTGGGCCTGCAGCTTGACCTGGAGTTCGCGCACACGCATCCACCCGCCCTTGCCCCACCATAAGGGGTATTGCGTCAGGATAGTCAGCACGACCAGAACAGTCAGCAGCAGGCGCATGAGCAAGAGAAAGCCCGGCCCTCAAGAGGCCGGGCGCAATCTCAACGCAGGTTGTAGAACGCCTCGCGGCCCGGGTAGGCGGCGACTTCAGCCAGCTCTTCTTCAATGCGAAGCAGCTGGTTGTACTTGGCCATGCGGTCGGAACGCGACAGCGAGCCGGTCTTGATCTGCATGGCGTTGGTCGCGACAGCGATATCCGCAATGGTGGAGTCTTCGGTTTCGCCCGAACGGTGGGAAATCACCGCCGTATAACCTGCGCGCTTGGCCATTTCAATGGCGGCGAAGGTTTCTGTGAGCGTGCCGATCTGGTTGATCTTGATGAGAATGGAGTTCGCAACACCTTGGTCAATCCCTTGTTTGAGAATTTTGGTGTTGGTCACGAAGAGGTCATCGCCCACCAGCTGCACCTGGCGGCCCAGTTGCTCGGTAAGCGTCTTCCAGCCTTCCCAGTCGTTTTCGGCCATGCCGTCTTCAATGGAAATGATCGGGTATTTATCGCACCAGCCCGCCAGCAGATTGGCGAAATCGGCTGCCGGCAGAGCAATGCCGCCTTCGCCCGCCAGATGGTACATGCCATCGCGGTAGAACTCGGTGCTGGCGCAATCCAGGGCCAGGGCAATCTGCGAACCGGCTTCGTAGCCAGCGGCTTCGATCGCGTTCAGAATCAGCTGGATGGCGGCTTCGTGGTTGGCCACGTTGGGTGCGAAACCGCCCTCGTCGCCCACTGCGGTAGACATGCCCTGCTTGTCGATCAGCTTGCTCAAGGCATGGAAGACTTCCGCCCCCATGCGCAGGGCTTCACGGAAGCTGGTGGCGCCCATGGGCAGAATCATGAATTCCTGCATATCCAGCGTATTGTTGGCGTGCGCCCCCCCGTTGATGACGTTCATCATGGGAACGGGCATCTGCATGGGGCCGCTGCCACCGAAGTAGCGGTACAGTGACAAACCCGATTCGTC
>JAAZDZ010000182.1 GCA_012512545.1 Alcaligenaceae bacterium
CTATGTCTGTTCCGAATGCGGCGGCACATCCGCCAAGTGGCTGGGCAAGTGTCCGCATTGCGGTTCCTGGAACACCCTGACCGAAAGTCTGGCTGCCGCTACGCCAGCACACCGCTATGCGCCGCTGGCAGGCAGCACGCCTGTCCAGGAGTTATCCGCCATCGAGGCACGCGAGCTGCCGCGCCAGCCAAGCGGCATTGGTGAGTTCGACAGGGTGCTGGGTGGCGGCCTGGTGCCAGGTTCGGTGGTACTCATCGGCGGCGACCCGGGCATTGGAAAATCCACGCTGCTGCTGCAGGCCCTGGTGTCATTGGCCAGGGTGGTGTCTGTACTGTATGTCACGGGCGAGGAATCCGCAGAGCAGGTCGCGCTCCGGGCGCGGCGCCTCGATCTGCCCACCGAAGGCACCAAACTGCTGGCGGAAATCCGCCTCGAAGCCATTATGGATGCCATTACCACGCAGAAGCCTGCTGTGACCGTCATTGACTCCATCCAGACTTTATATTCCAGCGAACTCAGTGCGGCGCCCGGCTCGGTGTCGCAAGTGCGCGAATGCGCGGCTCAGCTGACCCGCCTGGCCAAGCAAAGCGGCGTCACGCTGGTGTTCATCGGCCATGTCACCAAAGACGGCACACTGGCCGGGCCGCGCGTGCTGGAACATATTGTCGATACGGTTCTGTACTTTGAAGGCGATACGCATTCATCGTACCGGCTGATCCGGGCTTTCAAGAATCGCTTCGGCGCCGTGAATGAGCTGGGCGTGTTTGCCATGACGGATCGCGGCCTGCGTGGCGTCAACAACCCGTCAGCCCTGTTTCTTTCCCAGCACGGTCAGAATGTTGCCGGCTCCTGCATCATGGCGACTCAGGAGGGCACGCGTCCCCTGCTGGTGGAAATCCAGGCCCTGGTGGATGCCGCCCATGTGCCGAATCCGCGCCGCCTCACGGTGGGGCTGGAAGGCACCCGCCTGGCTATGTTGCTGGCGGTGCTGCATCGCCATGCAGGCGTGGCCACGTTTGATCAGGATGTTTTCGTGAACGCGGTGGGCGGGGTGAAGATCACCGAACCGGCTGCGGATCTCCCCGTGCTGCTGGCCATTATGTCGTCACTGCGCGACCGGCCTCTGCCTCCCGGAATGGTGGCATTCGGTGAAGTCGGGCTGGCAGGCGAGATCCGACCCGCCGCGCGGGGCCAGGAACGCTTGAAGGAAGCGGCCAAACTGGGTTTCAGCATGGCCTTGATTCCCAAGGCCAATGCGCCGCGACAGCCCATAGAGGGCCTGGAAATCATTCCCGTGGATCGCATTGAGGCCGCCATGGAGCGCTTGCGTTGAAGGCTGCGCCGTCAAAACATTGTTGAAGAGAAGGTTGCGCACGTGGATTGGTATGTGTTGGTGACAGGTTGTCTGCTGGCGGGCGCGGCCATCGGTTTCATGGGAGGCGTGCTCGGCCTCGGGGGCGGGCTGCTGGCCATCCCCCTGTTGGGTCTGATCTTCAGCATGGATCAGCAGATGGCCCAGGGCACATCGCTCATCATGGTGCTGCCGGCCATCATGCTGACCGTGCGCAAATACAACCAGCACGATCGCATCGACTTCAAAGCCGTTGCTGTGGCGGCTCTCTCGTCCATTCTCTTCACCTGGCTGGGCGCCCGGCTGGCGCTGGGCGTGGATTCCATGCTGTTGCGGCGCATTTACGCTTTTTTTGTCCTGGGCATCGCGGTTTTCTATCTGGTGCAGGTCTGGTGCCATGAACGCGGTATCACGCCCCGCAGCCGCCGCGCTGCGGCTGAGGCCAGCAAAGGCATCAAGCCCCTGCATCCGCTCTGGTATGTGCCGATTGGCTGCCTGGCGGGTCTGACGGGCGGTGTTTTTGGCGTGGGCGGTTCGGTGGTCGCCGTACCTTTGCTGACCACCTTGTATGGCCTGACCCAGACGCGCGCGCAGGCTCTGGGGCTGGCCATGATCATTCCCGGCACCATTGTGGCTTTGGGAACCTATGCGGCTCATGGGCAGGCTGACTGGTGGATGGGCATTCCCATGGCGCTGGGCAGCATGCTGCTTGTGCCCCATGGCGTGCGGCTGGCCTACAGGCTGCCAGAGTCACGATTAAAGCTGACATTTGCCTGTATGCTGTTGGTCATCATGGTTCTGTTGCTGCTTAGTGCCCGATGAGGCCCACATTCCCGCCCCCTTTTTTCCGCATGGGTATTCAGGCTTTTCTGCGAGACTGGCGCGCGGGTGAGCTGCGGCTTCTGTTGCTGGCGCTGCTGATTGCCGTGGCGGCCATCACCAGCGTGGGGTTTATGGCCGACAGGGCAGGGCAGGTGCTGGAACGCGATGCGGCCCAGATGCTGGGGGGCGATCTCGTGCTGCGTTCCGCCCAGCCTTTTTCAGACGATTTTCTGGCGGAAGCCGACCGCCATGGCCTGGTCATCGGCCATGTTGTGCTGTTTCCTTCCATGGCCATGTATGGCAATGCCAGCACTCTGGTTTCGCTCAAGGCGGTCGATGATGCCTACCCCCTGCGCGGCGCCTTGCAGATCGCTGCCGATGCCGATGATTTTGAAGGCGAGGCGCAGAGGGGGCCGCGCCCCGGCACGCTATGGGTGGATCAGCAATTATTGGGCATGCTGGGGGCCAGTCTTGGCGATTCCCTTGATGTAGGCGACATGCAGCTTGAGGTGGCGGGCATCATCCGTCACGAGCCTGATCGCGGCACGCAGTTCGTCAACCTGGCGCCCCGGCTCATGATGCATTTCTCTGACCTGCAGGCAGCCAATCTGCTGGGGCCGGGCAGCCGGGTCCGGCACCAATTGCTGATGGCGGGCGAAATCCCGCAAGTGCATGCCTACCGGCAATGGCTGGAGCCGCGCCTGGAAAAGGGGCAGCGCCTGAGCACACTGGAAGACAGCCGGCCTGAAGTGACAGGCGTCATCGAACGTGCTGAGCGTTTTCTGGTGCTGGTGGCGCTGCTGTCGGTGCTGGTAGCCGCCATTGCCGTCGGCCTGGCGGCGCGCCAGTACACCCGGCGCAATACGGATGCGGTGGCCGTCATGCGCTGTCTGGGCGCAGGGCGTGGCCTGGTGCTGGGCATGTTGTGGGTGGAGTTCACGCTGGTGGCGCTGCTGGGGGCGACGGCGGGCATTGTTCTGGGCTTTCTGGCTCATTATGGGCTGGTGGATATTCTGGCGGGCTGGCTGGATGTTCCATTGCCCGCGCCCACCTGGAAACCCGCGTTGCAGGGGTGGGCCAGCGGCTGTCTGCTGTTGCTGGGGTTTGCCTTGCCGCCCCTGGCCAGCCTCCGGCATGTGCCACCGGCCCGGGTGCTGCGTCGCGATGACCGGGCAGGCGGGCGTCGCGGGCTGGCCTACGCGGTGGCGGCGCTGTCTTTTCTGGCGCTCATTGCCTGGACATCCGGCGATCTTTCCACCAGCCTGATTGTGGTACTGGGCTTTGTCGTGGCATTTGGGGTCTTTGCTCTGGTCGGACTGGCGCTGGTCTGGCTATTGAACCGCTATCGCGGCCGTTATCGCGGCGGCCTGGCCTGGCGTTTTGCGCTTGCGGGCATGGCCCGGCGTCGCGGCCTGACCACCACCCAGCTGTGCGCCCTGGCGCTGGGCCTGATGCTGCTGCTTCTGCTGGGCATATTGCGCGGCGATCTGCTGCGCAGCTGGCAGCAGAGCCTGCCGCCAGATGCACCGAATGTCTTTCTGATCAACATACAGCCTGACCAGACCGGGGACGTTGCGAAAATGGTTCTGCAGGCCGGCTTGCCGCAGCCCTGGCTGCACCCGCTGGTGCGCGCCCGTCTGGTGTCCATTAACGGCCAGCCTGTGCATCCCGACGATTACACCGACGAGCGGGCGCAGCGGCTGGCAGATCGCGAGTTCAATCTGAGCGTGGCTGAGGTTTTGCCTGAGACCAACGCAATCGTGGCGGGGCGCTGGCTCGATCCGCAGGCGCCGGAAC
>JAAZDZ010000183.1 GCA_012512545.1 Alcaligenaceae bacterium
CCAGCGATATCGCGCCGCTACTTCCTGTATTGCGATGGTGCCGTGTGCCTGACGCACACCGGGCTCGCTTAGGTAAACTGTCCCCTGGATATTATTGAACCCGTGTTTGACCAGAATTCGCTTAATGTCAGAATAGGCATTATTCCAACTTGGATTGTGGTAATTCTCTTCCAATTTCTTGGTGTCAAGGTCGAAGACAATCAAACAACGATCCATATAAAAATTCCTGTGTAACGATCTCATAACAAGAGATGTCCCCTGCAAGGGGGGTGGCCCAGCAGGAAGAGATGTCGACCGTGATGATTGTTGGTGGGCCCAGCTGGACTTGAACCAGCGACCAACGGATTATGAGTCCGCTGCTCTAACCAACTGAGCTATAGGCCCTTTTTTATTCAATCACGTGCCGTCATGTCGAGCCTTTTTGAGGCTGCCTGGAATGAAAGCAGCGGGTTGGATTAAGCGTCCGCTGTTCTGGCCGGGCATGAGCTAGAGACACACATCGTGCGTTGTAGGATGCGCGAAGTCCGTAATTATTGCACAAAGACTTGTGCATTGACCAGCCGGGCGGTATCTTCTGCTCCAAACGGGAGGGGTGGCATGCAAGGGGTGCTTTCTGGGCGGCGGATGCTGGGTGCGTGGGTCGGGCTGTTGGCCTTGGCTCTGGGTGCGGGAGCGGCAGGCAATGCGGCGTCGGCGGCGGGTTCCGGTGGCCCGGAGCAGCCGGTTGAAATTGCTGAATTTCTTCCGCAAGGGCGGGTGTCGGGGGTCGAGGCCGTGCAGCTGCGGTTTTCTGGTTCGGCCTCTGCCTTTGGCGATGCGGCTGCGGTGGCGCCTGTGGCACTTGATTGCCAGGGGCGGGTGCCGCAAGGGCAGGGACGCTGGCTGGATGACACGCGCTGGATATATGTCTTTGACACCACGCTGCCTGCGGGTGTGCATTGCGCTGCCCGCGCGAACCCGGGTTTTCGCGATCTCGCGGGGCAGCCGCTTGCCGCTGATTTGCGCTACGAATTCAATACTGGCGCGCCTTCAGTCGCAGATGTCCGCCCCTATTCAGGCACTACCATTGATGAAGAGCAGGTTTTTATTCTGCGCTTCGATGCCGCGGTGGATGCGGCGTTGGTTGCGCAGCAAAGCCACTGCGTGGTGCAGGGGGTGGGCGAGAAGATTCCCGTCAGGCAGGTGTCCGGGGAATATCGCGAATCTTTAATGAGGGCCGCGTATCTGCCGCAACCCGTTGAGGCGGATAGCCTGGCACTGCTGCAGTGTGCGCGGGTGCTGCCGCCCGAGGCGCAGGTCAGGCTGGAAGTGGGGCCAGGTATTCGTGCGCTGGAGCAGGCGGGCAGCCTGCCTGGTTCTCAAAAGGCGGAAATCTGGGAATACGAGGTGCGTCCGCCCTTTATGGCCTCGCTGTCTTGCCAGCGGGAACGGGCAGGGCAGCCTTGTCTGCCGATGACTCCCGTCAGCGTGACGTTTTCTGCGCCTGTGCCGCGCGAGGCGTTGCAGGGCATCAGTCTGCGCGCGGGCGATCAGCAGTTTGAGGTCGAATCCGATACCGACGGGCAGGATTTTCTTTCCTATGTGAGATTTCCAGGCCCGTTTCCGGCAAATGCCACGCTGACACTGGCGTTGCTTGAAGGTCTGCAAGATGACGCGGGCCGTGCGCTGGAAAACTCAGAGCGGTTTCCGCTGGCGTTCAAGGTGGCCGGTTATCCGCCGCTGGCAAAGTTCGCATCCGGCACATTTGGGGTGATTGAGCGTTTCGCCCATGGCCGCCCTGGGGCCGCGCCGCAGGAAGCGGCGGCAGTGCCGGTCACGCTCCGGCATGTGGAAGCGGATCTGACCGCGCGCGGCATGGCGTCGCCGCCAGGCAGGGTGTCGAACCTGCGCAGTGTGGACGATGCGCAGGTGCTGGG
>JAAZDZ010000184.1 GCA_012512545.1 Alcaligenaceae bacterium
GCTACAATCAGTGCTTGAGTCCCAGCGCATACGCGATGTCGTGCGTTTTGCGCTTTGCACCCCCGACGATGATTCCATCATCCAGGCAATTCATGCCGTGGCAGGGCCAACGGCGGAACCATAGGTTTACAATCCGGCCATGACTGATAAGAAAACCGATATGTCGAAAGACGAGCGCGCGCGCTCCCAGTCTTCCGTTCTGACCACTCCGGCGAGCAAAAGGGTGCCGCCCCCCGATGGGGCCACCCCCCAGGCGGACAAACCCAAGTCCGGTTCGCGTTCAGTGCTGGCGCCTGCTGCGCTGGTTCTGGCGCTGGTTGCCGTGGGCGTATCCGGGGCGCTCTGGCAGCAGCACAGGCAGGCGCAGGAATCCCAGGCGGAACTGTCCGCCCGGCTGTCCGCGCAGCTTGCAGGCAGCGAAACCGCTGCTGGCCGTTCCTCTGCACAGATTCACAACCTGCTTGATCGGGTACAGAAACAGGAAGCGCGCCTGGAAACCCTGCAAGGGCAGCTGGGTGAAGCCTCGGCCATCATCCGCGACCTCGACGAAGCCCTGCGCAGCATGACGGATCGCGGCTCGGAACTGGTGCTGCTGAACGATGTCGATCATCTTGTCACCATTGCCCAGCAACAGCTGCAGTTGGGCGGCAATGTGCGCAATGCCATCGTGGCGCTGGAATCCGCGCAAGCGCAGCTGGCGCGCGCCAACCGCGCATCGCTGGCTTCCTTGCAACAGACCCTGAATGGCGATCTCGACCGCCTGCGTGCGGCGGCCACCATCGACATCGCGGCATTTTCCGCTCAGTTGGAAGAACTGGCCATCCTGCTGACCGAAGCGCCGCTCATCATGCCTGAAAAAGAAGGCCGAAAAACAGCGGACGCCCCACGTGAGCCCGCGCGCGAACACCCCGCGCCCACGGTGCCTCCGGCGGCGGCTGAAGACGGTCGCTGGTGGGAACAGGCTTGGGATACAACCCGCACATGGTCGCGCGATGCCTGGGATTCCCTGCGCGACGATCTGGGCCAGTTCATTGAGGTGCGGCGGGTTGACGATGCCAGCGCCTTGCTGATGTCGCCCGATCAGGCCACCCGTTTCCGCGATAATCTGCGCACCCGGGTCATGACGGCCCAGCTTGCGCTGATGATGCGCCAGCCGGAAATCTGGCAGGCAGAGACCGAAGCCGTGGTCAAGGCCATTGAGGGCCGCTACGATGAATCTTCCCCCATGACACGCAAAGCCCTGCGCATGGCGCGTCATATGGCCGATGCCACCATCGACGCCGAACTGCCTACCGTAGACAACACCCTGCAGGCCCTGGCGGCCTTGCGGGAAGAGCAGACGCGCGGTTTTGGCGGCGCCGAACCGGCTTCCTCTGAAAACACGCCCCCCGAGGCCGGCAGCGGCGCAAACGGCACTCCCGATGGTCAGCCTGAAGCAGGTGCCAATGGCCCGGCAGATAGCGCGCCTGAGGCTCAGCCCGAGACAGGCCCGGGGCAGGCCGACGAGCAGTTGGAGAGCTAAGCCATGCGTACCTGGTTCTGGACCATCGTGGTTGTTGCAGCGGCTGTCGCTCTGGCGCTGGTGCTGCGCGACCACAGCGGCAATGTGGTGATTGTGGCGCAGCCGTGGCGTATCGAACTTTCCCTTACGCTGGCCGTTCTGCTGCTGATCGCTTCGTTCGCCATTCTGTATTTTTTACTCAGGGTGTTTTCCTGGGTGGGTGATCGCCCGGAACGCTTTCGCAGCTGGCGTTCGCGGCGTTCCGTGCGGCGCGACCAGGAGTCCCTGGAAAGCGGCTGGATCAACGTTCTGGAAGGGCGCTACGTCAATGCCGATAAAGATTTCAGCCGGGTTGTGAACCGCACGCGCTCAGAAAAGCGCAAAGTGCTGGCCAGCCTGGCGTCGGCCGATGCTAACCACCACCTGGGCGAGTACGGGCAGCGTGATCAGGCGCTGGAAGCCGCCAGGCAGGCCGCGGGCGACGACCTGCGCCTGCGCGAAGCCTGGGCCATTGTCGCGGCGGAAATGTATCTCGATCAGAACCGCCCGCAAGATGCGCTGGCCTTGCTGCAGCCACTGCAGGACGCCAGTTCGCGCTATCTGCACGCCACCCGCCTGCTGTTGCGCGCGCACCGGCAATTGCGCAACTACGATCGTGTTTACGACCTGACCCGCCTGCTGCTGCGCCGTGGCGTCATAGAAAAAAGCGAAGCCCTGCAACTGATAGAAATGTCGGCTGCGGCGCGCCTGCATACCGCAGGGGCCAAGGGGTTCAAGGCCATCTGGGGCGATTTGCGCTCTGAAGAACGCAGCCTGCCCGATATCGCTCTGGCGGCAGCCGGCATTCAGACAGCGGAAGGCAACCATGATGAAGCCTCGCGCATTCTGGAGGCCGCCATTTCCGTTCAACCCGATTCGCGGCTGCTGAGCGCGTATTCGCAATGCCCGCCGCAGCATGTGTCGCGGCGCCTGTCCAAAGCGGAAGATTGGCTGAAGCGCCATCCCGACAACCCCGCCTTGCTGGCCGCCATGGGGAATCTGTGCCTGACGGGCCAGTTGTGGGGGCCGGGTGAACGCTACCTGAAGCGCAGCATGGCCTTGCGCAATGACATGCGCATTCATGCCCTGCTGGGCAATCTGTACGACAGCCTGGGCCGCCCCGAAGACGCTATGAAGCATTGGCGTCTGGCCGCCGGGGTGGTGGGGGTATTGCCCGTGCTGTCCCGCAGCCGCCATCTGCCAGCGGCCGACATGACGCGCGACCCCACCCTGATCGACGTTGTCATGGCCGAAGATTCTCCTGCCATCGACGAAGCACTGGAAGTTCCTCTGGCTGCCAGCGCCGCCGATTACGTGGTCGAAGACATGGCAGGCACAGCGCAGGGCAAGCCTGCTGCAGCGCCGCCGGCAAACGAAGTAAAATCGCCCGGTTCTGATCAAGGCGGCCTGGACGAATACTTCGACAGCGCCCCCATTCCTGGTGTGGACATGAGTCAGACCTCTGACGGCCCGCGCCGGGAACGTTAATCGTTTATTTTTCACATCTAATTTCTAACAAGGTTGAGAGCATGAGCCTAGACCGCGTGCCCGCGGGCAATAAGTTGCCGGACGAATTCAACGTCGTCATTGAAATCCCCATGAATGCCGATCCCGTCAAATACGAGGTGGATAAAGACACCGGCGCCGTATTTGTTGATCGTTTCATGCTGGCCGCCATGCACTATCCGTGCAACTATGGCTATATTCCCCAGACTCTGTCTGACGACGGCGACCCGGTTGACGTGCTGGTCATGACGCCATTTCCCATTCAGGTCGGCGCAGTGGTCACTTGCCGCGCTCTGGGCATGCTGAACATGGAAGATGAGGGCGGGCTGGATGCCAAGCTACTGGCCGTGCCGATCACCAAGCTGTATCCCGTTTACAGTCACATGCAATCCACCGACGATGTTTCCAAGGAAGTGCTGGAACAGATCCGCCACTTTTTTGAGCACTATAAAGATCTCGAAAAGGGCAAATGGGTCAAGGTGCAAGGGTGGGAAGGCCCGGAAGCCGCTGCCAGGGAAATCACCGAAAGCGTGGCGCGTTACAAAGGGGGAGCGTGAGTCTCATGAAGACCGTTTTCCCTGTACCAGAGC
>JAAZDZ010000185.1 GCA_012512545.1 Alcaligenaceae bacterium
CGTCTGCAGGCTACCGGGCGTATTCAGACAGCGATCTGCACAGGCTGAATTTTGTGCGTCAGGCCCGCGACCTGGGGTTTTCGGTCAAAGAGATCGGCGATCTTCTCAGCTTGTGGAGTGATCGTTCGCGGCACAGCGCCGATGTAAAGCGCATTGCGCAAACGCATATCAGCGAGCTGCGCAAGAAAATCGCGGAATTGAATGAAATGGTGGACAGCCTGCAAACCCTGGTGGATTGCTGCGCTGGCGACGACAGACCGGACTGCCCGATTCTCGAACGGCTGGAACGCTCGGATGGGGGCTGAGGCCCCGCCCGGCAGACATACTCTGGCCTGAGCAGGGGCTGCATGTCAGGCGTCATGTGCGACGCCGACCGGGTACTCAGAACTCAGGCAGCCTTGGGCGGAAAGCCGGCATCGGTCAGCGCGGCTTCAATCTGTTCGCGGCTGGCGCTGGTGTTGACCTTCACCTGGCGGGAGGGCGGATCGGCGTTGATTTCGGCCTGAGGGTCTACCGACTGAATGGCTTTGGTGACGCCACGGACGCAGCCGCCGCAAACCATGTCTTCAAGATGAAACTGCATGTTGTGCTCCTGGGAAATGGAAATGCCAACAGCATAAACCTTCCCAGCATGGCAAGGTCAAGCTACTGCTGGGGCGCCGGGGCCAGCCTGCCCAGGCGGGCGATCAGGGCGGTGACGACAATGGCGAATATCACCCGCGTCCATAAAATTGCGCCCAGGTCGGCGCCCATCAGCAGAATAAGCAGGGTGTCTTCAATCACGCTGTGACACAGGCCCAGAAAGGCCATGGTCAGGAAGATGTCGCGGCGGGAAAGCTTGCCTGTCTGGGCTTCGCGTATCAGCAGGCCAGCACCAATGCTTATACCCAGCGTGAAGCCGATGATTGTCACATTGCTGGCTTCGCGGCCAATGCCTATCAAGCGCAGCAGGGGGGCCAGCAGCAGGTGCATCAGGCGTTCAATGCCCAGAACCTTGAGTATCCGCAGCAGGGCCATGAGCGCCAGAATAATGAAGAAAATCATGGCCAGCGCCTTGAGCTGGCTGACGGCCCAGGCCAGCAGGGAAGGGTCGCTGGCATCCGGGCGCCACAGCATGACGGCGGGTTCCTGCAGGCTGTGGGTGGTTGAATAATAAAAATGCAGCAGGGTGCCGATCAGCAGCGCGCCGCCCAGGCGGATCAGCAGGGTGGCCGCCCAGGGTACGCCAGTGGCCTTGGCAACGGCGCCTTCCACGGGTAGCGAGTGTGCCACCAGAATCATGGTGCCCAATACGCTGACCTGCGCTACGGACAGCGGGGCGTTCAGGCTGAGGTCGGCAAAAATGGCCAGCCCTGTGTAGATGCTGGTCAGCATGGCGGCGGCCCAGACAATGCCGACTTCGGCCGGCAGGCCCACCAGGCGCATGACGGGTTCCAGAACCCCCGCCAGCACCCGGGTGCCGCCTATCATGTCCAGCGCTTTCACGATGATGAGGGCGGGCACCATCAGCCGCATCAGCATGAAATAAGCCGAAAAAGCGTCATGGAAAAGCCGCTTGACGGGCGCGGCTGACATGGCAAGGCGGGACATGGGCGTGGGGTGAGCGGTGGGCAGTCAATGTCAGCGCGGCAGGGGCTGCCACGCTGGCGGGGCATTACGGGTTTACCCGGAATGCTTCAGACGGAAGTATAGCTGCGATCCCCGAAGATTGCGGAGCCGATGCGCACTTCTGTCGAACCCTCGGCAATGGCCAGATCGTAATCACCACTCATGCCCATGGAAAGACGTTCCAGCCCGATGCCTGGAATGGCTTTGGCCTGCATGGCGTCGCGCAATTCACGCAGGCGCCGGAAACAGGCGCGCACGGCGTCGCGGTCGGGGGCGTTGACGGCCATGGTCATCAGCCCTTGCACACGCAGGCTGGGCGTTTCGCGCGCCAGAAAGCTCAGAAAATCTTCCAGCCCGGCGGGGTCCAGACCGAACTTACTGGGTTCGGTCGAGGTTTTGACCTGCACCAGCGCGTCCAGGCTGCGGCCTTCCTGCTGCAGCCGCCGCTCCAGGGCCTCGGCGAGTTCAGGGCGGTCCAGCGACTGGATCTCATGCGCGTACCGGGCAATGTCGCGGGCTTTATTGGTCTGCAGATGGCCAATCATCACCCATTGCGCGCCACCGTCTGCCAGTTCGCGGGATTTGTCGCGTATATCCTGGGCTTTGTTTTCGCCAAAACGCCGCATTCCGGCCGCCATGGCCTGTTGCACGGCATCGGTTCCAAACGTTTTGCTGACGGGCAGCAGCGTCACGCTGCCAGCGGGCCTTCCGGCCGCGCGGGTGAGCGCTTCAATGCGTTCCTGTACCTGGGCAAGACGTGCGGAAACAGTGGAAGGCTGGGTCATGATGCGGGTTGGGCGTCCTGGGCGCCTGTCGTGGGTTGCAGGCTGTTCTTGATGCTGGCGACAATTTCGTAGGAGCGCAGCCGGGCCTGGTGGTCGTGCATATTGGTGGTGATGATGAGTTCATCGGCCTGGGTGCGGGCAATGAACTGGCGCATCGCATGACTGACTGTGCCCGCATCGCCAACGGCCGTGCACGACAGCACGGTGTCGAGCATGGCCCGCGCGGACGGGCTGAGGGTGTCGGTATAGCCGGCCACGGGCGGCGGCAGGCGGATGGGCTGGCCCGTGCGCAGGCTGACAAAGGATTGCTGCCACGAAGAAGCCAGAAAATGCGCGTCGTCGTCGGAATCTGCGGCAAAGACGTTGTAGCCCAGCATGACATAGGGCTCTGCCAGATGCGCGGAAGGGCGGAAGTTGTTGCGGTAGGTCTCGATGGCCTGCATCAGCATCTGCGGCGCGAAATGTGAGGCAAACGAATAGGGCAGGCCCAGGTAGGCGGCGAGCTGCGCGCCGAACAGGCTGGAACCGAGTATCCAGAATTCGGGGGACAGCCCCTTGCCGGGCACTGCGGTGACTGGCAGGCGGGAATCCAGCGAAAAATATTCCATGAGCTCAAGCACGTCTTGAGGAAAGGCATCCGGGTTGGAATCCAGGTGGCGGCGCAAGGCGCGCGCTACGATTTGGTCGGAACCCGGCGCGCGGCCCAGGCCCAGGTCGATGCGGCCCGGATAGAGCGATTCCAGTGTCCCGAATTGCTCGGCGATGATGAGCGGCGAATGGTTGGGCAGCATAATGCCGCCTGCGCCAATTCTCATGGACGAGGTGCCGCCTGCAATATGGCCGATCAGCACCGATGTGGCCGCGCTGGCGATGCCAGGCATGCCGTGATGTTCCGCCAGCCAGAAGCGCTTGAAGCCCAGGGCTTCCACGTGGCGCGCCAATGACAGGCTGTTGCGAAAGGATGTGGCCGCATCGCTGCCTTCTACGATGGGCGCCAGGTCGAGAACGGAAAGTGTAGTCATGCCAAGATAATACAACGTGGAATGGTGTCCTATCAGGACACTGGAGGTCGGGCGTCAAGGCTTATCAGGAAGGGTGAAAAGGTTACAGAAGGCTGCGGTCGGCGCGCCCCACCCGCGCGCCCACCACCATTTCCGTTACCCAGCTCACCAGTATCGAGGTATAGGCTTGCTGGCAGGTTTTGTCGGTCAGGGCGTGGTCGGCGTTGTCAATCACCCGATGTGTGAGGGAATGCGAGTTCTGAAAGGCTGCGCGATAGCTCATGATGGTGGAATGCGGCACCAGGTGATCGTTTTCCGATTCGACCAGCAGCACATCGCCGCGGAATTGCAGGCAGGCCATGAGCGCCCTGTTGTGGGTGGCAGGCACGAAGCCGCTGCGGTATTGAGCCAGGTCTTTGCGATCAAGCTTGCGTTTTGGGGTATGCCACTGGTCGTCTCTGTACAGGGACGGCACTCTCAATGACAGCCACTGCACGGGGCGCAGCGTCGTGAGAATGGTTGAAAGGTAAGCGCCATAGCTTGTGCCGACGACGGCAATGGCGCGGGTGTCGATGGCGGGATGCCGGTGCAGGCAGTCGTAGGCGCTCAGCAGGTCGCGCAGGTTTTCTTCGCGGGTCACGCTCTGCTGGCGCTCCGAATTCTTGATATGGCCTCTCAAGTCGAAAGTCAGGCACACGCAACCCAGCCCGGCAATGCCGCGGGCGCGGTCCAGGTCGCGTTCCTGGCTGCCGCCCCATCCGTGGACAAACAAGACCCCCGGCACTTTGTGGCCCGGGGCCAGAAACGTGCCTGCCATGCGTTCTTCATCAACAATAATCTCGATACTGTCACTGCTGGTTCCCATAAGCTTCCACCAATACGTATTTTCTGATCAGGCCAAGATCAGGGTCTTCTCCTGCATAGGTTTCAATGGCGTGTGCCGGAACAAGGGTGTGCGGGCCGAAAATTTCCCGCGTTTCCGCCCACAGGTGCTGGCAGTGCGGGTCGGCAAGAAAGACTTCCAGGGCGGCGATTTCCGCACGGCTGGCGCCGCCGATGCGCCACGATTGTTCCAGGACGCCCATGCGCCTGCAGCCTTTGGAGTCCACTCCTGCAGCCACATCGTAATTGCGCCGCGAGGCAAAGAAAGCGGGGTAGCAGGCGTCTGCTGCGGCGTCATAGCGCCTGGCCAGCTCCACCGCCTGGCGGCAGTCGTCATCCAGGGGAAGATCATGCAGGGCCGCATAGCCTCCGCGTGTGAAC
>JAAZDZ010000186.1 GCA_012512545.1 Alcaligenaceae bacterium
CACCACAGTGCCGCCGCATCTGGTTGTGCAGGTGGCGCGGGAATTCGCGCAGAATGCGCACGACACCGAAGGCCGTTCCATGGTGATTGTGGGGGCGGCGCTGAACCACTGGTATCACATGGACATGACCTACCGCGGCATCATCAATATGCTGATGATGTGCGGCTGCATCGGCAAGAGCGGCGGCGGCTGGAGCCATTATGTCGGCCAGGAAAAACTCCGTCCGCAGTTTGGCTGGGCGCCGCTGGCCTTTGCCCTGGACTGGTCGCGCCCGCCGCGCCAGATGAACGGCACATCGTTCTTCTATGCGCATACCAGTCAGTGGCGCCATGAAAAGCTGCACGTTGAAGAAATCATCAGCCCCACTGCTGACGCCAGGCGCTATGAAGGCATGAGCATGATTGACCTGAATGCCAAGGCCGAGCGCATGGGCTGGCTGCCGTCCGCGCCGCAGTTGCAGACCAACCCGCTCAAAGTGGTGGCCGAAGCCGAAGCGAAAGGGCTGGACCCGGTAGCCTATGCCGCCGATCAGTTACGCCAGGGCGGCTTGCAGATGAGCTGCGATGACCCCGACAACCCGGCGAACTTCCCGCGCAATATGTTTGTCTGGCGCTCGAATATTCTGGGTTCCAGCGGCAAGGGGCATGAGTATTTCCTGAAATATCTGCTTGGCACGCAGCACGCCGTGTTCGATGACGAAAGCGACACCGTCAAACCGACGGAGGTCACGCAACGCGAGGCGGCGGAAGGCAAGCTTGACCTGCTGACCGTGCTGGATTTCCGCATGAGCACTACCTGCCTGTATGGCGACATCGTGCTGCCTACGGCAACCTGGTACGAGAAGGACGACCTGAATACGTCTGATATGCACCCCTTCATCCACCCATTGTCTGAAGCGGTTCAGCCCCTGTGGGAAAGCAAGACCGACTGGGAAATCTACAAGCTGATTGCCAAGCGCTTCAGCGAAATCGGCGGCCCTTACCTGGGAACCCGCAAGGACATTGTGCTGACCCCGCTGTTGCATGACACGGCAGGCGAGCTTGGCCAGGCGTTTGAGCCGCGCGACTGGAAGCACGGCGAATGCGATCTGGTGCCGGGCAAGACGGCGCCCAACATGACGGTGGTGGAACGCAACTACAACGATATCTACCGCAAGTTCACATCGGTAGGCCCTTTGCTGGACAAGCTGGGCAACGGCGGCAAAGGCATCAACTGGAACACCGAGGAAGAGGTGCGCGAACTGGGTGCTCTCAGCGATGTGGTGACTGAAGAAGGCGTGAGTTACGGCCGCCCGCGTCTGGATACCGCCATCGACGCCGCCGAGATGATTCTTACTTTTGCGCCCGAAACCAATGGGCATGTGGCGGTCAAAGCCTGGGACGCTTTGAGCAAGGTGACGGGGCGCGAACATACCCACCTTGCTGTGGGACGCGAGCATGACAAAATCCGTTTCCGGGATGTCCAGGCGCAACCGCGCAAAATCATTTCAGCACCCACCTGGTCGGGGCTGGAAAGCGAAGAAGTCAGCTACAACGCCGGCTACACCAACGTGCATGAGCTGATTCCCTGGCGCACGCTGACCGGTCGCCAGCAGTTCTACCAGGATCACCGCTGGATGCTGGATTTTGGCGAAGGGCTGTGCCTGTACAAGCCGGCAATTGATACCAAGACGGTCAAGCCCATGCTGGGCAAGTATTCCAATGGCGAGCATGAGCTGGTGCTCAACTGGATTACGCCGCATCAGAAGTGGGGCATACACAGCACCTATTCCGACAACCTGCGGATGCTGACCCTGAGCCGTGGCGGCCCGCATATCTGGATTTCCGAGAAAGAAGCCGCGCAGGCGGGGATTGTCGATAACGACTGGGTGGAAGCATTCAACGTCAATGGCACGCTGACCGCCCGCGTGGTGGTCAGCCAGCGGGTGCCGGAAGGCATGTGCCTGATGTATCACGCCCAGGAAAAAATCGTCAATGTGCCGGGTGCCGAAACCAGCGGCAAGCGAGGCGGCATACACAATTCCGTGACCCGCACCGTTCTGAAACCGACCCACATGATAGGTGGCTATGCCCAGCTTGCCTGGGGATTCAACTACTACGGAACGGTTGGCAGCAACCGGGATGAATTCGTGGTGGTGAGGAAGATGAAGAAAGTCGATTGGCTGGAAGGTCCGCTGGTCGAAGAAGCACATTCAAAATGAAGAAGGGGCCGCAATGAAAATTCGTGCGCAAATCGGCATGGTGCTGAAC
>JAAZDZ010000187.1 GCA_012512545.1 Alcaligenaceae bacterium
GAACAAGATTCACCCGGGCGACCCCGCCGATAAAAACCTGTACGATCTGCCGCCCGAAGAAGACGTGCAGATTCCGACTGTATGCGCATCGCTTGAGCAGGCGCTTGAAGCGCTGGACGCCGACCGCGAATTCCTGACCCGGGGCGGCGTGTTCAGCAACGATATGATTGACGCTTATATCGAATTGAAATGGGCAGAAGTCACGCGTTTGCGCATGACCACCCACCCGATTGAATTTGATATGTACTACAGCCTGTAAGCAGGTTCAGACCGGGGTGTCGGCCAGCGACGCTCCGGTGCCGCTGCCACGGCTGTGCGCCTGAGCGCGTTGCGCCATCAGCACTTCGCGCTTGATGAAGTCGGCCACAAAAGGCGATGCGGGCGCGTGATGCAGGGCGTAAGGGGTGTCCCATTGCACGATGGCGCCTTTATCCATGATGCCGATGCGGTCGGCGATGGCAAAGGCTTCCGCCTGATTGTGCGTCACCAGCAGGGCGGTGTGGCCGGTTTTCTTGAGAATGTCGCGCACCTCGAAAGCCAGGCGCTCACGGGTATCCACGTCCAGATTTGAAAAAGGCTCGTCCAGCAATAGTAAATCGGGTTCGGGCGCCAGCGCGCGCGCCAGCGCCACACGCTGCTGCTGACCGCCAGAAAGCTCGTGCGGGTAGCGGTGACGGGCGTCGCTCAGCCCGACCAGCTCCAGAAGCTCATTGACCCTTGCCTGGCGCCGGGGCTTTGTCCAGCGCCGCAGCCCGAAGCCGACATTGCCTTCGACATTCAAGTGTGGAAACAGGGCGTAATCCTGGAACATCATGCCTACCTGGCGGTCTTGCGGCTCTACGGCCTGGCTGGGCGTGCTCAACACGCGCTCACCCAGCCGTATACTGCCCTGGCGCAGGGGTTCAAAACCGGCAATGGCCCGCAGGATGGTGGTTTTGCCACAGCCTGAAGCCCCCAGCAAACAGCCGATGTGGCCACGTTCAAGGCTCAGGCTCAGATCATGGACGACCGGCACGACACCTTCCGGGGAATCATAGGCCAGGGAGATGTGATCGAGTTCAAGCAGCTCAGCAGACATATCAATAAGCAGGTTTAAGCTGACTGCGCGCCAGCAGCACAACAGGCAGCAGGCCGGCCAGCACAATGGCCAGCGCCGCGACAGCGCCTTCTTCGTAAGTTCCGCGCGAGGCTTCCGCATACAGCCAGGTGGCCAGAGTCTCGAAACCAGCCGGGCGCAGCAGCAGTGTGGCGGGCAGTTCCTTCATGGCGTCTACAAACACCAGCAGCCCCGCCGCGCCAATGGCGGGCCGCAGCAATGGCAGATGCACGCGACGCAATGTGCCTGTGGGGGATTCGCCCAGCAAGCGGGCGGCTTGTTCCAGTGAAGGGGGAATGCGGGCCAGGCCGCTTTCCATGCCGCCAACGGAAATGGCCAGAAAACGGATGACATAGGCGCAGACCAGAGCGCCGACAGAACCCATGAGCCACAGGCCGGGGGTCGCGCCGGATATCTGGCTCCAAAGGGTGGAGACCAGACCGTCGAAGGCGATGAGTGGGGTGAGCAGGCCAATGGCCAGCACCGTGCCGGGAATGGCGTAGCCGGTCGTGGCGATGCGGGCGCATACGCGGGCCAGCGGGGGGTGATCGGAATGCCGCACGGCGCGAGCCGCCCAGGCCACAATCAGCCCGCCAAGCAAGGTAAAGAAGGTGGCCAGCAAGGCGACTTTAAGCGTGTTCCAGGCGCTGAGCAGCAGCTGATCGGAAATCGCCCCGGTCAAGGCCAGGTGCTTGATGGTTTCGCTGCCCAGGTAGATGGCGGGTGCCACAAAACCGATGATGACAGGCGCCCAGCCCAGGGCTGAAGCGACAAGGGCTTGCGCGCCGCGCAGTTGCCGTGGCTGCAGCGGCCGCGCCCGCAGATTGGAAGAAAAGCGCTGGCGTTTGCGACCCCGGCGTTCCAGCAGCACCAGCAGCGCCACCATGAACAGCATGGCCAGGGCGATTTGCGCAGCCCCTGCAAGGTCGTTGCGTGTGACCCAGGTGGTGTAGACGGAGACGGTAAGCGTCTGCACGCCAAGGAATTCGGAGGCGCCGATGTCGTTCAGAGCTTCGAGCAAGGCCAGGCTGACGCCGATGGCAATGGCAGGGCGGGCCATGGGCAGCGCCACCCGGAAGAACACGCCCCGGCTCGATTCGCCGAGCACGCGGGCCGCTTCCATCAGGCTGGCCGCCTGTGTGGCAAACATGATGCGGGTGCTCAGATACACATAGGGGTAGAGCACAAAGCCCAGCAGCACAATGGCGCCGGGCAGGGAACGCAGATCGGGCAGGCGGAACTGCCGCGGGCTGGTGTAGCCCAGCAGATCGCGGATCAAGGTCTGGACGGGGCCAATGGGATGCAGGATGTCCAGATAGGCGAAGGCCACGATATAGGTGGGCACCGCCAGGGGCAGCAGCAGGGCCCATGAAAGAAAGGAGCGGCCAGGAAATCGGTAAGCGGTGATCAGCCAGGCCGCGCCGACCCCCAGTGCCGTAACGAGCACAGCCACCCCGGCCAGCAGCAGGCTGGTGTTCAGGAAAGCCCGCGGCAGAACGTGATCAAGCAAATGTTGCCAGTGTTCGAGCGCACCGCTGCTGGCGTGCCACATCAGGGTGGCGACCGGGGCCAGCACGCCGAGCGCAATCAACACGGCGGCCACCAGCCAGGGCGTACCCGCTTCCGTCGATGGAAACCGCTTGAGCCTGCCGCTGCCGGCGCTGGAGGAAGACGCCGCGATGGCCGCGGCGTTCAGGCGAGAGATATCAGTTGTTGAAGCCAACCTTGTCC
>JAAZDZ010000188.1 GCA_012512545.1 Alcaligenaceae bacterium
GGGTAGCGAACAGGAAGGCGAAACCGTCAGCTTGCAGGGAATGCGCCTGGAGTCCCGGACCCGCACGGCGGCGGATGAAACCATTCAGGTTGACAGCTCCCTGCAAGTGGCAACTGTGGCAGTGGATGCCGTGGCCAGCGACAGCCTGGTGCTGGAGGAAGTGGCCGTGACGTGGAACAGCACTCAGCAGGGCTCTTTGCTGGATGCCGCTGCGCGTTATGAGATCCAGCGGATTCTGATGGGCGACAACAACCTGGGCAGCGTGGTTCTGGGAGGCAAGGCCGCCCGTCTTGATCTTGAGGCGTTCTCTGCGCTGGCGTCTGAGTACGACGCGATCGCACGTGAACACGGCGCCGGAAGTGGCGAGGATTTCGACCCCACTGTCGAGGATCAGGAGCGCATGCTGGCGCGACTGCTGCCGGTTCTGGCCACCCGCCCTGAGCTGGCTCTGGACCCCCTGGTCTGGCGCAACGAAAAGGGCGAAAGCTCGCTTGCGCTGAACATCGCCTTGCAGCCGGTGGCTGAAGAGGGTGATGGCTTTGAGGAAGATATTCTGGCCGCTGCCCTGCGCGAATTGCGCTTCGATATCGCGCTGTCGCGTTCCATGCTGATGCAGCTGGTGTCCGGCGCAGCGGGCAGCGACGGGGAAAGCGCGCAATTTGAAATGCTGGCGGCCTTCATGTACGACACATATATCGGCCAGTTGGAACAGGCGGGTCTGGTGCGCCGCGACGGCGACCGCGACATGACTTCGGTGGTGTACAGCGATGGCATGGTGGACATCAATGGGCAAGCCATGAGTCTGCCTGAATTCCTGATGCTGTTGGGCTTGTTCGGCCTGTAAGTTATTCGCACAACTTAGGGAATACTTGGCTAGTCCGGCCCCACCCGTTTGATGTAAAAAGTTGTAGCCGCTTGAAACGGTAAAACTTATAACACCAGGGTGGGGAGAACATGGCTCAAGGCAACTCGAACCGCGAAGACATCAAGGCAAGCTGGTGGTCGCGCAGCAGCCTCGCGACCAAATTATTCATCGTCACCTCTGTGGCGACTGTTCTGGTGATGCTCACCATTGCGGTCATCATGGGCTGGCAGAGCGTGCAAGTCGCGCGCCAGACAGTGCATCGGGAAATGGCGACTTCCATTGAAGGCGTCGATCGCTCGCTGCAACTGGCCTACACCACGGCCCGCGAGCGCGCCACGCAGCTGATTCCTGTTCTGGAACGGGAACTCGGTGGCCGCCCCGAGCTGGATGGCAGCGTCAGCGATGCCGGCGTTCCGCTGCTGATTGTCAACGACACGATCATCAACGGCGATATCAGTCATCTGATGCGCATGAACGAAAACACTGGAGCCGACCCGGCCGTCATCGTCAAGGCGCCGCAGGGCTGGGTGCGTGTCGCCACGCTGCTGCGCGATGCCGAAGGGAACATCCGGCTTGACAGCGTGGTCGAGCCCAACGACCTGCTGGCGCGCACGCTCGATTCGGGTCAGCCCTACGGCGGTCTGGTGCAGCGCAATGGCCGCTGGTATGCCATGAGCATTCAGCCGTTCGCCGACGACGCCGGGCAGGTGTACGGCGGCGTATCGGTGCGGGTCGATGTTCACCAGCAGGTGGCGGATGTCCTCGATCTCGTCACCCAGACCAAAGTGGCGGAATTCGGCTCTCTGGGCCTGGTCGATGGCAGTCAGCCGGGCCAGGAAAAACTGGTGGCGAGCGGCGATGGTGCAACCCTGGGCCTGAATGAATCCGCCGCCGTAGCGCTGCTGCGAAACTACTTCAGCGAACCAGAAGGCGCGGCGCGGGTGACTTCCGCCGATGGCGAAATCCACCTGATGGCCTGGAAGGAGATCGAAAACTGGGGCTGGGTTCTGTACGGGGTGGGCGAAGAAGATCTCTTCATGGCTGCCAGTGTGCGAGCCCTGATTGTGCAGATGGCGATGATGCTGGTGGGCACCCTGCTGATTTCATTGCTGGTCGGCGCGCTGGCCGCCCGCACGCTGCGCCCGGTACGCGACATCATGCAGCGCATGGAAATGCTGGGCAACGGCGACCTCACAGCCCAGATGCCCGCCGTGCCGCCGCGCAGCCGCAACGAAATCCACGTGCTTTACGATTATCTAAGGGGCATGCAGGCCAACCTGCGGCAAACCATAGGTACAGTGCGTTCCAGCGTCCAGGAAATCAACCTGGGAGCCGACGAAATCGCCGCAGGCAATACCGATCTTTCCAGCCGCACAGAACAACAGGCGGCATCGCTGCAGCAGACAGCGGCCAGCATGGAACAGCTGGCGGCAGTGGTCAGGCAGAACTCTGACAACGCCTCTCAGGCCAATCAGCTGGCCGCAACGGCGTCCAGCGTGGCCGAACAGGGCGGCAAGGCGGTTGACGATGTCGTGGACAGCATGGGACGCATTTCAGCGGGTTCCAACAAAATCAGCGAAATCGTTGGCGTGATTGATGGCATTGCCTTCCAGACCAACATCCTGGCGCTGAATGCCGCTGTAGAGGCAGCGCGCGCTGGCGAGCAGGGCAAGGGCTTTGCGGTGGTGGCTTCCGAAGTGCGTTCGCTGGCTCAGCGCAGCGCTCAGGCGGCCCGCGAAATCAAGACGCTTATCGAAGAATCCATCCAGGAAGTGCAGGCGGGCGAGCAGCAGGTTGAAGCCGCAGGGGTAACCATGCGCGAACTGCTCGCGTCAGTCGGGCGCGTTTCACAGATCATGCATGACATTTCCAGCGCGTCGGGCGAGCAATCAAGCGGCATTGACCAGATCAATACCGCTGTCATGCAAATGGATTCCGTTACTCAACAGAATGCGGCATTGGTAGAAGAGGCTGCGTCGGCGGCAGAATCCCTGCGCGAACAGGCCCGCAACCTGTCGGATGCCGTGGCCGTATTCCAGCTGCCCGATGCCTCGACTCACCGGGTTATAGACATTACGCATGCGGCTGGGCCTGTCGCCGATACGCAGGCAGCAGGCCGGGGGGCGGCCTTGCAGTTGGGGTAAGCAGGCAGGCGCCCGCAGCAGGGGCGCCTGGCCCTGGCTTTAATAGTATTGCGCGACGATCTGCTGGAACGCTTCTTCCGCTGATTTTCCGGCTCGCATCAACTGGCTGATTTCGCCTGCATATTGCGAAATGCCTTCCGGAAGATCAGCGCGATTGGCGCGGTAATAAGCGTATTTGTCTTGTTCCACCGTGTCGACCACCGCAGCGGGTGCTGCCGCCCGGCGCCGCGTGCCAGTGCTGCCATTGGCGGAGGAAGAACGGGTGGCTGCCGCTTTTCGAGGGCTGCGCTTGCCTGCGATGGCGTCGCGCACGGCGTCCAGCGAATAGACGGATGACAGGGTTTCGGCGACATTGCCCGCTTCATTCAGATGCAGCAGAAAATGCTTGCCATCAAATCCCATTTTGCGTCCGCCCCTGCCTATGACATGGTAGACGGGATGCCTGCTGTGGCCGGGAAGTTCAAATTGAACCTGATCGCCATAGGATTCCATGCGTTCCATGACTTCCTTGAGGTAATCGGCGGATAACGATTCAAGCGCGCCATTCCAGCGCTTTGTACGAGTAGTGCTCAAGATGGATGTCCAGCGTAAAACTTTGTGAGGGCGTAAATTGTACGCCCATCAGCTCGCATGGATAAAGAAAATTTCGATAGCAATCATTTGTCAATGCAAGCCATGGTCGGCCCAGAGGGCACCCTGTTCGACCAGCAGGTTTGCCAGACCTTGCGCTTCGTGGCGACTTAAACCCTGTTCGCGGATGGCGAACCAGGCGAATTCCAACCCTGATTGGTCGGTCATGCGCCATTGGCGGCCATCCTTGACAAGCTCAATGCCACAGCGATGCATGAGATTGCCATTGGGCAGCTTGAACCAAGTCGCAGAGAGAGGGCCAGAGGGTTCCATTTGGCGGTTCATGTGGGAGAGCATCATGGTGCTATTTTCCGCAACCCTTGGCCCGGTGTCATCCACCATTTGACTATATCAAACCCTCGAAACGTAAAGGATTGCAAAGTTTTTGCAGGGATATGCAAAGAAGCGCGCCAAGACGAATGGGCCGCCCGGATGCTATTCTTTACCGTTTGAATCGGGTATTTCCAAGGAGCGCATAAAACATGCAAGGCTGGAAACGCAGGGTGGTGTATGTCACGCTGTACGAAGGAATCGCCGTTGTGCTGACGGGCGCAGTGCTATTTGTCCTGGGGCATGGCGCCATGCATTCTCTGGTCGCATCGGTGGGGGCTTCCCTGCTGGCTGTCACCTGGAACCTTATTTTCAATGCCCTGTTTGAAGCCTGGGAACGCCGGCAGACAGTGAAAGGCCGCAGCATCAAGCGGCGCATTGCGCATGCCATTGGCTTTGAAGGCGGGCTGGTTCTGTCCATTGTGCCGTTTTTCGCCTGGTGGCTGCAAGTCAGTCTCTGGCAGGCGTTTGTCATGGATCTGGGCTTTATCCTGTTCTTCCTGGTTTATACCTTTGTGTTCGCCTGGTGCTTTGATAAAGTCTTTGGCCTGCCCGCCTCGGCCATGCCCGCGCCCGCAAAGCCCCAGGGGCCGCCCGCATCTGTGTGTTCAGTCGGCCAATCGTAAA
>JAAZDZ010000189.1 GCA_012512545.1 Alcaligenaceae bacterium
CGCGACTACGACGACCAGCAGGAACTCGGCACCCGCAACTTCAAGGTAGCGCTGCGCCGCCTGCGGCGTTTTGCCCGCGAAGGCGCTGAATCAGAGCTCGACCTGGAAGACACCATCGCCAGCACCGCCCGCAACGCGGGCCTGCTCGATATCCGCATGGTTCCCGAGCGGCACAACGCCGTCAAGGTGCTGATGCTGCTGGATGTCGGCGGCAGCATGGACGACCATATCGCCCGCGTTGAAGAACTGTTCTCGGCCGCCCGCAGCGAATTCCGCAATCTGGAAGTCTATTATTTCCACAATTGCCCTTACGAAAACCTGTGGCGCAACAATGCGCGGCGCCATACCGAACGCTTTGAAACCTGGGATGTCCTGCGCCGTTTCAGCGAAGACTGGCGGCTCATCATCGTGGGAGACGCCACCATGAGCCCCTACGAAATCCTGCAGCCCGGCGGTTCGGTCGAGCACTACAACAAGGAAACCGGCGCCACCTGGATGCAGCGCCTGCTGGACGCCTGGCCCAAGGCCGTCTGGCTGAACCCGGAACCCCAGGGATATTGGCAATACCGCCAATCCATTGCCATACTGCGGGACATCATGCACGACCGCATGTTCCCCATCACCATGGACGGGCTGGAACGCGCCATGCGCCTGCTGTCCAAGTAAGGCAGTCCAGCTGTTGCCAGCCCTCATCCGCGCATTGCCAAACAGAAAGGAAGTCATGACAAAGCACACCGCGACGATCTCAAGGCTGTCGTCAAGCCTGATCAAACGCCCTCTACTTGTCTGCCTGCTGGCGGGCGCCATCATCCTGCCCGCGCAGGCGCAGGAAATCACTTCCATCAGCACTGCTCCCGCCACCGGGCAGGCCATTGCCCTGCCCTCTGGCGTGGAACGTGGCCCCAGCATCGAAGGTGTCACGGAATACCGGCTGGAAAACGGCCTGCGCGTGGTGCTGGCGCCCGATGCGTCAAAAGCCAGCACAACAGTGAACATGACTTACCTGGTGGGCTCGCGCCACGAGAACTACGGCCAGACCGGCATGGCCCATCTGCTGGAACACATGCTGTTCCGCGGTACGCCCAGCCTGCGTAACGCCCTGGCGGAATTCTCCCGCCGCGGGCTGGCTGCCAATGGCACGACCAACCCCGACCGCACCAACTACTACGCCACTTTCGCCACCGACCCGGACACCCTGGAGTGGTATCTGCGCTGGCAGGCCGATGTCATGGTGAATGCCCTGATTGATGCCGACGACCTGCAGGCCGAAATGCCGGTGGTGCGCAATGAAATGGAACGCGGCGAGAACAACCCCTTTCAGGTTCTGATGCAGCAGATGCAGGCTTCGGCCTTCCGCTGGCACAACTACGGTAAAAGCACCATCGGCGCCCGTTCCGATGTGGAAAACGTCGATATCGGGCAGTTGCGGGAGTTCTATCACGAACACTACCAGCCCGATAACGCCGTGCTCATCGTGGCGGGCAAGTTCGATGTAGCCGACACCCTGAGCGTCATTGCCGACGCCTTCGGCGCCCTCCCCAGGCCCGAGCGCCAGCTGCCGCCGGAATACACCGTGGAACCCACCCAGGACGGCGAACGCGCCGTGACCCTGCGGCGCCAGGGCGGCACCCCTCTGGTCGCGGCCATGTACCGCGCCCCGGCGCTGGCCGACCCCGACTTCACCACGCTGGAACTCGGCGTGGACATTCTTTCCGACACGCCATCCGGCCGCCTCTACCAGCAACTGGTGCGCGAAAACCTGGCCTCTGAAACCTTTGGCTTCAGCGCTACCATGCGGCATCCCGGCTATGTGTTTTTCGGCGCGGTGCTGGAATCCGGCATGGATCCAGACCACGCGCTGGACACACTGACCCGGACCCTTGAAAACCTGGCCGACACGCCTTTGGACGCCGCCGACCTGGAACGCTCCCGCAACAAGTGGCTGACTTCCTGGGAACGCAATTACGCCAACCCCGGCAGCCTGGCCGCAGCGTTGTCGGAAGCCGTGTCAGAAGGCGACTGGCGGCTCCATTTCCTGCGCCGCGACCGCGTGGAAAGCGCCACACTGGAAGAAGTGCAGCGCGTTACTTCGGCCTGGCTGACGTCCAACAACCGCACTTCAGGCCGCTACATTCCCACGGAATCGCCGCAACGCGCGCCCACCGCATCCGACCCCGATATCCAGGCCCTGCTGAGCGATTACACCGGCCGCGAAGAAAGCGCCATGGTGGACACCTTTGATGCCACCCCGGCCAATATCGACGCCGCGACCCAGCGCGATACCCTGGAACTGGCCAACGGCACCCTGCGCCTGGCCCTGCTGCCCAAGCCCACCCGGGGCGACCGTGTAGAAGCCCGCCTCATGCTGCGCTTTGCTGATGCTCAAGCCCTGTCGGGCCAGCGCAGCGTGGCCAGCGCCGTGGCGTCCCTGCTGCACCACGGCACCCGCGACATGAGCCGCCAGGAAATCCAGGATCGCTACACCCGGCTGCGCGCCTCTGTCGATGTCAACGGCGGCGGCAATACCGTATCGGTGTCCATGTCCACGACAGGCGAAAACCTGCCTGCCCTGGTCGAAACCGTGCTGCATGTGCTGCGCGATGCGAACTTCCCCGATGAAGCGCTCACGGAATACCGTAATCAGATGAATACCGCTATTGCCGACATGGAGTCACAGC
>JAAZDZ010000190.1 GCA_012512545.1 Alcaligenaceae bacterium
CCACCCGCGCCCGCGCAAAGCTCCAACGACGTCAATACACTCATGATTTTCTCTGATAATGGCCCGGTGACCAGGCGTTTGCCGCCCCGAAAACTGTAGCACGGCCACATAACCGCGCCGCCCGCCCGTCCGCCAAAAATAGACACTGATTATACATACAGCATATTGAGACGCAATCGCTGCACGCCAGGAACACGACCCGATTTGGTGCATGAATGCCTCGAAACGCACCAATATATGCCCGCACCGCAACAACGCAGTCTGCTTTTTGCAGGCGGACAGCACTGCATAACCACGCCGATACACATAAATAAAATATGGCACATGTTTTGCGTAACAGTTCAGTGTGAAGAGCCCCTCCCTCCCACTCATACTGGAAGCAATATTATGTCGTCAAAAACCGAATCCCTGATCAAGCAACATGGCGCGCGTTGGGTAGACCTGCGCTTTACCGATACGCTGGGCAAGGAGCTTCATGTCACTTTTCCAGCGCAGGCCATGCAGGCCGATGCATTTGAAAACGGCAAAATGTTCGATGGCTCTTCCATCCATGGCTGGAAGGGCATTGAGGCATCCGACATGGTGCTTATGCCTGACGATCAAACCGCCACCATCGACCCCTTCGCCCAGGACCCCACCATTATTGTGCGTTGCAATGTGCTGGAACCCGGCACCATGCAGGGTTATGAACGCGACCCCCGCTCGATTGCACAGCGTGCGGAAGCCCATCTGCGCAACAGCCAGATTGCCGATACCGCATATTTCGGCCCTGAGCCGGAGTTCTTCGTGTTTGACTCCGTGCAATGGAAAACACAGATGCAGGAAGCAAGCTACCGGATTGAGTCCGCCGAAGGCGCCTGGGCCACTGAATCAGCCATGGATGGCAAAAACCCTGGCCACCGCCCACGCGTCAAGGGAGGCTATTTCCCGGTGCCTCCGGTCGATTCCCTGCAAGGCTTGCGCACTGAAATGTGTAATGCCATGCAGGCCATGGGGCTGGAAATCGAAGTCCACCACCATGAGGTTGCCAATGCCGGACAATGCGAAATCGGGGTGCCGTTCAATACCCTGGTCAACAAGGCCGACGAAGTGCAGATACTCAAATACTGCGTTCATAACGTTGCACATCGGAGTGGCAAAACCGCCACCTTCATGCCCAAGCCGCTGGAAGGCGATAACGGTTCCGGCATGCATGTTCACCAATCGCTGTTCAAAGACGGCGTCAACCTGTTTTCGGGCAATCACGCTGCCAATATGTCGGAAACGGCGCTGTATTACATCGGCGGCATCATCAGGCACGCCCGTGCCCTCAATGCCATCACCAATCCGGGTACCAATTCCTACAAGCGCCTGGTTCCGGGCTTTGAAGCGCCCGTCATGCTCGCCTATTCATCCAGCAATCGTTCTGCTTCAATCCGTATACCCTGGGTCAGCAGCTCCAAAGCTCGTCGGATCGAATGCCGCTTTCCCGACCCGAGCGCCAACCCCTACCTGTGCTTTTCCGCATTATTGATGGCCGGCCTGGATGGTATCCGGAACAAGATCCATCCCGGTGACCCCTTGAGCAAAAACCTCTATGACCTGCCACCAGAGGAATCCGCGAATGTCCCGACCGTGGCGCATAGCCTGGATCAGGCGCTGGATGCCTTGATGGCTGACAAACACTTTTTGCTTGAGGGGGGTGTCTTTACCGAAGACATGCTGGAAGCCTATATCGAATGCAAAATGCAAGAGGTGACGCGCCTGCGCCAAGCCGTGCATCCGGTGGAATTCGATTTATATTACAGTCTCTGATCCTTCGCGCAATAGAGATAGCCTGTGAACACGGCAACTCGATCTTCTTCCGCTCCCGACGCCCTGCGCGCACGCCTGCTGGAGTCGCTGTCGACTGCCGTGTTACTGCTGGATGAGCAGCTCTGTGTACTCTACGCCAACCCGGCCGCCGAGCAATTGCTGGCCAGCAGCCTGGCACAGCTCAAGCAACAATCAATCAGCATTTTTTTTGAAAGTGCCGCATGGCATACCGCCAGCCTGCTGCACACGCTCACCACGCAGCAATCCTATATCCAGCGCGAAGCCCGCCTGCACCGCCCCGGAACGGCTCAGTCCACCATGGTGGACTACATCGTAACGCCGCTCTCCAGCGCGCAACTGCTGATCGAATTTCAACCGCTGGATCGCCTCATGCGGATGAGTCGCGAAGGCAGCCTGTCTGTAGCCAACCAGGCCACCCGCGCAGTGGTGCGCGGCATGGCACACGAAATAAAGAACCCACTAAGCGGCATTCGGGGCGCGGCACAATTGCTGGCACGCGAACTGGATCGCACCGAACTGCGTGAATATACAGAAGTCATCATCAACGAAGCCGATCGTCTGCGGGCACTGGCCGACCGGCTTCTGGGAGCGCGCAAACCGCCGGATTTCAAACGCATCAATATCCACC
>JAAZDZ010000191.1 GCA_012512545.1 Alcaligenaceae bacterium
GGCCGCCAGGGCTATCGCTACGGCCATTCCACCGTCTACGACCACATGGCGCTGGACGGCCTGGAAGACGCCTATCAGCGCGGCACCGCCATGGGCGTGTTCGCTGAAACCTGCGTTGATGAATACGGCTTCACCCGCGAACAGCAGGACGAATACGCACTGGAATCGCTGCGCCGCGCACGCACTGCCAGCGAAGACGGCAGCTTCGACTGGGAAATCGCCCCCGTCACCATTGCCGGCCGCAAGGGCGACACCGTCGTCGACAAGGACGAAGCCCCCTTCAAGGCCATGCCTGAAAAAATCCCGACACTGCGCCCCGCCTTCAAAAAGGACGGCACGGTTACGGCTGCCAACGCATCATCCATCTCCGATGGCGCCTCCGCCATGGTGCTGATGCGCGAATCCACCGCCAAGGAACTTGGCGCCACCCCGCTGGCCCGCATTGTCGGTCATACCCAGCACGCCCAGGAACCCGAGTGGTTCACCACGGCTCCGGTCGGCGCCATGCAGAAGCTGCTGGATAAAACCGGCTGGAAGGTGGAAGACGTCGATCTCTTCGAGATCAACGAAGCGTTCGCGGTTGTCACCATGGCCGCCATGAAAGATCTCAACCTGCCGCACGAAAAGGTCAACGTCCACGGCGGCGCCACTGCTCTGGGCCACCCGATCGGCGCTTCCGGCGCCCGCATCATGGCCACCCTGGTCGGCGCCCTGCGCAAGACCGGCGGCAAACGCGGCATGGCCTCGCTGTGCATTGGTGGCGGCGAAGCCGTCGCTCTGGCCATTGAAATGGTCTAACCCTCAAAGGGGCGCCGTTCAAGGGCGGCGCCCTTCCCCTAACCTTCAGGAAACGCAATGCCCGTCATCGAATCCAGCATCAACACTCGGTCCGCGGCGTTCACAGAAAATGCGCAAGCCATGCGCGAACTGGTGGACGATCTTCGTGAAAAACTGGCCCGATACGCATTGGGCGGCAGTGAAGCCGCCCGCGAAAAACACTTGGCGCGCGGCAAACTGCTGCCGCGCGACCGCGTTGAACGACTGCTCGACCCCGGCTCTGCTTTCCTGGAGTTTTCTCCGCTCGCCGCCCACGAGATGTACGACGATGCCGCGCCTGGCGCCGGCATCATCACCGGCATTGGCCGGGTGGCCGGGCAGGAGTGCGTCATCGTCTGCAACGACGCCACCGTCAAGGGGGGCACTTACTACCCCATGACGGTCAAAAAACACCTGCGCGCCCAGGAAATCGCGCAGCAGAACAACCTGCCGTGCATCTACCTGGTGGATTCCGGCGGCGCCAATCTGCCGAATCAGGACGAAGTCTTCCCTGATCGCGAACACTTCGGTCGCATCTTCTACAACCAGGCCGTCATGTCTTCCCAGGACATCGCGCAGGTTGCCGTGGTCATGGGCTCCTGCACAGCGGGCGGCGCCTATGTGCCCGCCATGAGCGATGTGTCCATCATCGTCAAGAACCAGGGCACCATCTTCCTTGGCGGCCCGCCGCTGGTGAAGGCCGCTACCGGCGAGGAAGTCACAGCCGAAGATCTGGGCGGCGGCGACGTCCATACCCGGCTTTCCGGCGTAGCCGATTATCTCGCCAACAACGATCTGCATGCTCTGGCCCTGGCCCGCGACGCCATCGCCAGCCTGAACCGGCGCAAGCCCGGGCAGCTCGCCCTGCGTCCCGTTCAGGAACCGCGCTACAGCCCCGAAGAACTCGACGGCATCATCCCTGTTGATACGCGCAAACCCTACGATGTGCGCGAAGTGATCGCCCGCATTGTCGATGGTTCGGAATTCGACGAATTCAAGGCCCGCTACGGCACCACCCTGGTCACGGGCTTTGCTCATATCCATGGCATGCCGGTGGGCCTCATCGCCAACAACGGCATCCTGTTTTCCGAAGCCGCACAGAAAGGCAGCCACTTCATAGAACTGTGCTGTCAGCGCCGCATCCCCCTGGTCTTCCTGCAGAACATCACCGGCTTCATGGTGGGCCGCAAGTACGAAAACGAAGGGATTGCCCGCCACGGCGCCAAAATGGTCACCGCCGTTTCCACAGCATCCGTGCCCAAGTTCACCGTCATCATCGGCGGCTCGTTCGGCGCTGGCAACTACGGCATGTGCGGCCGCGCCTTTGGCCCGCGCATGCTCTACATGTGGCCGAACGCCCGGATTTCCGTCATGGGCGGCGAACAGGCCGCCAGCGTGCTGGCTACCGTGCGGCGCGACGGCATAGAAGGACGAGGCGGCGCCTGGAGCGCCGACGAAGAAGAGGCGTTCAAGGCCCCCATACGCGAACAATACGAGCATGAAGGCCACCCTTACTACGCCACGGCCCGGCTGTGGGATGACGGCATCATCCGCCCCGCCGACACCCGCCGCGTACTGGCGCTGTCGCTGTCCGCCGCCCTGAACGCCCCCATCGAAGCAACCCGCTTCGGCATCTTCCGCATGTAAGGAGCCACCGTGTTTGAAACCCTGTTGATTGCCAATCGCGGCGAGATCGCCTGCCGCGTCGCCGCCACGGCGCGCCGCATGGGGCTGCGCACCGTCGCAGTCTATTCCGATGCCGACGCCCATTCCCGCCATGTCGCCGCCTGCGATATCGCCGTCCATATCGGCGGCGCCGAACCACGCGAAAGCTATCTGCGCGCCGAGGCCATTCTCGCCGCCGCCAAACAGACCGGCGCCCAGGCCATTCACCCTGGTTACGGCTTCCTGTCCGAAAACGAAGCCTTCGCCCAAGCCTGCGCCGCTGCCGGCATCGCCTTTGTCGGCCCCCCCGCCAGCGCCATTGCCGCCATGGGCAGCAAATCGGCCGCCAAGGCGCTGATGGAAAAAGCCGGGGTGCCGCTGGTGCCTGGCTATCACGGCGATAACCAAGACCCTGATTTTCTGCGCCAGCAGGCCAACGCCATCGGCTACCCCGTGCTCATCAAGGCCAGCGCGGGCGGCGGCGGCAAAGGCATGCGGGTGGTGAATTCCAGTGTCGAATTCGATGAAGCCCTGGCTTCCTGCAAACGCGAGGCCGCCAGCAGCTTCGGCAATGATCACGTTCTGATCGAACGCTATCTGCTCAAGCCGCGCCACATTGAAATTCAGGTTTTCGCCGACAGCCTGGGCAATTATGTTCATCTGTTCGAGCGTGACTGCTCGGTGCAGCGCCGCCACCAGAAGGTCATCGAAGAAGCCCCCGCTCCCGGCATGACGGAAGAACGTCGCCAGGCCATGGGGGATGCCGCCATCGCCGCAGCCCGCGCCGTAGGTTACGTGGGCGCAGGCACGGTGGAATTCATCGCCGAACCCGATGGCCGCTTCTATTTCATGGAAATGAATACCCGGCTGCAGGTGGAGCACCCCGTCACCGAAATGGTCACCGGCCAGGATCTGGTCGAATGGCAGCTGCGCGTTGCCGCAGGCGAAGCCCTGCCCGCCAGCCAGGAAGCACTGACGCTTTCGGGCCATTCCATGGAAACCCGCATCTACGCAGAAAACCCCGATAAAGGCTTTCTGCCTTCCATCGGCACCCTGACGACCCTGGAGTTCCCCCCACACACGGAATTCGCCCTGGGCGATATCCGGGTGGACGGCGGCGTGCGCACCGGCGACACCATCACCCCGCATTACGACCCCATGATCGCCAAGCTCATCGTGCATGGGCGCGACCGTGATCAGGCGCGGGCCCGCATGCTGCAGGCACTGAGCGATATCCGTGTCGCGGGCCTGCAGACCAACATCGACTTCGTGCACCGCCTCATGGCGGATGAGGCGTTCGCCAAGGCCGACCTGGACACCGGGCTGATAGAACGGCGCCACGACGCCCTGTTCCCCCCGGCAGACAACCTGCCCGATGCCGCGCTCGCGCTGGCCGCCGCCGCCCTCCTGCAATCGCAGGGCTATGCGGGTTCTGGCGGCAAGCAGGCTGCGCTGCCCGCCGACCCCTGGAGCGTGGCGGATGGCTGGCGGGCATCGGGCCTGCACCAGCGCGTCTTCAATTTCCTGGATGCCGACGGCCAGCCTTTGGATGCGGAGCTGCAGTGCCGTAACGGCGAGTGGAGCCTGGCGCGCAATGGTGCCAGCCTGCCGCTGGAATGGAGCAGTATCGCTGCGCAGCCAGGACGCCAGCAACTGCGCATCCGTCTCGCAGGCCGCGACCACAACGGCGATGTGCTCATACAGGGCGAAACCCTCACCATCTACAGCGGTGAAACATCACACACCCTGCGCCTGCACGACGCCGTTTCTCACGCCCAGGACGAAGGCGGCGACGCCGGCGGCAGCCTGACCGCCCCCATGCCGGGCAAAATCATCTCCGTGGCCGTCAAGGCAGGCGACAGCGTGAAAAGCGGCGATGTTCTGCTGGTCATGGAAGCCATGAAAATGGAACACACCATTTTCTCGCCCCGCGACGGCGTAGTAGAGGAAGTGTTCTACCAGCCAGGAGACCAAGTCACCGACGGCACCCAACTCATCGCCATCACTGACAGTTAAAAATAGAGGCGCGGCGAAGCGGGACGAGATTCCAGGCACAAACCACAGCAATAGTTCTACTATCGCAAGGTTTCGCAACGAAGCAGATCGCCCGCTTTCATCAACGCAACTAGAGGCGCTGCGGATCGGGATGAGATACGAGGCGCAAACCACAGCAATAGTTCTACTATTGCGAGGATTTGCAACGAAGTAGATCGCCCGATCCGCAGCGCCTCAGCGGGAAAGGCCGCGTGCGGCGACGGGCCAGACCACCTCCACCACACCGTGGCGCACTGCCACCAGCTTGTCATGCAGATTGAAGGTGGGATCGCAATGGCCGGGGATCAGCAGCAGGCGCTCGCCCAGGGCGGGGCGTCTGCGCGGGTCTTCGGCTATCAGAATGCAGTGTTCGTCGTTCAGGGCGGTACAGCGCAGACCTTCGCGCCCCACCACCTGAGGCAGACCGCTTTCCGCCGAGGTGGATTTCAGGCCGACATCAAGCACAGCGCGTTCGGGCGTTGGCGTGCTGATGACCGTACCTTGCAGAAACAGGGCATGCCGCAGCGCCATGACCTCACCCCATTCCATGACGCCGTAATCGCCGTCCATGAAGGCATAGCTGCCGGGCTGCACTTCGGTGAATACGCCCGAAGCGGCATCAAACCCCGCCGTGCCCGTGCCCCCGCCCGAAACAACTTCGCAGGCGAAGCCCGCCTGCCTGAGCGCATCCACATAACCCGCCGTGGCCTTGATGCCTTTTTCGGCGGCGCGCTGGCGCTGTTCAAAGGAACGTTTGTGCTGGATGCCGCCGTGATAAGCCTGAATACCCGCAAACCGCACATTGGGCAGGCGGGCGACCTGATCGGCCAGCGCCACAGCCTGATCGTGCGACTGCACGCCACAGCGTTTCTGGCCGATATCGACTTCCACCAGCACATCCACAAAGCTTTGCCGGGCATCCAGGGCCGCCGAAAGGGCTTTCAGGGCTTCCGGGTGATCGACACAGACAGTGAAACGCGCCTGGGCCGCCATACGCGCCAGCAGTTCAAGCTTCTGACGCCCGACCACTTCGTTGCTGATGAGAATGTCAGTAATACCGGCCTGTAAGAACGGCCAGGCTTCCGTCACCTTCTGGCAGCAGATGCCCTGGGCGCCCAAAGCCACCTGACGCAAAGCGATTTCAGGGCATTTATGCGCCTTGCCGTGCGGCCGCAAGGCGACGCCATGCAATTCCGCCAGCGACTGCATGCCGCGCAGGTTGTGTTCGAATGCGTCGAGGTCGAGAACCAATGCCGGGGTGTCAATGTCTTCGAGGCGGTCTCCCACGCGCGCAATATCCTGAAGCGGGAGGCTTGCAGTTGGTGTTGTAGCCATGAATTCCCTCGCCAATATCCAATTTGCCCAGCCGCCCGAAACAGCGTAAAGTCAGGACGACTGACCTGCCATTATTCAAACGGTGGGTTGACTGTTCCACTCATGACACGCTCCCGGAATCCGGAACGCGCTATGTACGACATCCTGGTTTACCTGTTCGAAAACTACTATACACCGCAGGCTTGCCCCAAAGCCGATGTCCTGGCCCATAAACTGGCCGCCGTCGGCTTCGAGCACGACGACATCGACGAAGCCCTGGGCTGGCTGCACGGCCTGGCGCAAAGCTCCGAACGCTTTGCGCCCGTCGAGCTCTCCTCCAGCACCAGCCTGCGCGCCTACACCAACGAGGAATACCACTCGCTGGGCAGCGAAGCCATCGGCTTCATCACTTTTCTGGAAAACTCCGGCGTCCTGCGCCCCGCCTTGCGTGAAATTCTCATCGAACGCGCCCAGGCCACCGACGAATCCCCCGTTTCCCTCGACAGAATGCGCATCATCGCTCTCATGGTGCTCTGGAGCCAGGAAACCGAGGTCGATCACCTGCTTCTCGAAGAACTTCTGAACGGCGAGCAATCCGGCCTGTCACACTAAGGATGTTCTGAATAACCCGAACGGTAAGCCTGCGTCCCGAATCGGTTTTTTTCCAGGCTTTCCCGCGCCAACCATGGCTAGAAACACCAGCGGCTACCGGGGGCGTTTCGCTCCCAGCCCCAGCGGCCCTTTACACAACGGCTCCCTGCTCGCCGCCATGGCGAGCTATCTGGATGCCCGCGCCCACGGCGGGCAATGGCTGTTGCGCATCGAAGATATCGACACCCCTCGCGTCGTCACGGGGGCCGACACTTTCATCATGCGGCAGTTGCAGGCCCTGGGCATGCACTGGGATGCGCCCCCCGTATGGCAGTCGCAGCGCCTGCCGCTGTATCAGAAAGCATTCCAACGCCTGCAAGCCCAGGGATGCGTCTACGGCTGCGCCTGCACGCGCCGCATGCTGGACAGCGGCCCCTACCCTGGAACCTGCCGCAACGGCCTGCCAGCGGGCCAGCAGGCGCGTTCCTGGCGCCTGCTGGTGCCGGAAGGCACTGAATATTTCACCGACCGCTGGCAGGGGCCGCAATCGCAGGATATCGCCCGCGAGACCGGAGACTTCATTCTGCGGCGCGCCGACGGCCTGTGGGCCTACCAGTTTGTCGTCGTAGTGGACGACGGCCAGCAAGGCATCAGCCACATTGTGCGCGGCACTGATCTGCTGGATTCCAC
>JAAZDZ010000192.1 GCA_012512545.1 Alcaligenaceae bacterium
GGCGATGTCATCCACCAGATTGGCGGGGATATGCCCCAGGGCGTCTTGTAATTCATGCAACGCGGGCAGCAGCCCTCCCGGTTGAGCGGCATGCCGGGCAATGATGTCCAACAGCGGCGCAGGCATGTTCATGGTGCGGAACCTCCTGGGGGGATTTCAGACTTCGCCTGCCACTGAACCCTGTGTGCAGGCCGCCGGATTCAGTGTACCCCCTGAGAATGATTTGTCACGGGCAAGGCCGCGTGCTGCTACAGCATCTTGCCCGGATTCATGATCGAATTGGGATCAAAAACCTGCTTGATCTGCAGCATCAGCCTGATCTGCATGGGATCTTTGTGCTGGTGGAAAGCATGGCGTTTGAGCTGGCCAATGCCGTGCTCCGCGCTGATGCTGCCGCCGTATTCAGCCACTTCTCCGAACACAGCGTCGGCCACCCGTCCTTCCCACTCCGCCGCCCAGGTTTTCTCGGCGCCTTGCGGGCGCGACACGTTGTAATGCAGGTTGCCGTCGCCGAAATGGCCAAAGATGAAAAGGCGGCAGTCGGGCGAAACCTGCCGCAGGCGGCGCTCTGCTGTTTCAATGAACTGGGGAATGCGTTCGATGGGCAACGAAATATCGTGCTTCAGATGCGGGCCGTCGGCGCGCTGCGCTTCAGAGATTTCTTCGCGCAAGCGCCATAGTGTCTGCAATTGGCTCAACGATGCCGAGACCGCCGCATCCTGGCACAAGCCGTCTTCCAGCGCCTGGCCGATCACCTCTTCCAGCAAAGCCTGCAGAGCGTCCTCATTGGCAGTGTCCGCCAGCTCGATCAATACATAACCGTCATGGCGCTGCCCGAACGGCTGATGCATGCCATCCACGTGGGTCAGAACAAGGTCAAGGCATTCATCAGTGAAGTATTCGAAAGCCTGCAGGCGGGCGCCGCAAGCGCCATACACCCGGCGCAGCAATTCCAGCGCCTGCTGGGGTGACTCCAATGCCGCCAGCACGACGGCACGCACCTGGTTGAGCGGATGGAGCTTGAGCGCCACGCCGGTAATCACGCCCAACGTGCCTTCTGAGCCGATGAAAAGCTGCTTGAGATCGTAGCCGGTATTGTCCTTGTGCAGCGTTTGCAGGCCATTGAAGATTTCGCCATTGGGCAGCACAGCCTCGATGCCCAGCACCAGTTCGCGCGCCATGCCGTACCGCACCACATTCACGCCGCCCGCGTTGGTGGCCAGGTTGCCGCCAATCTGCGAGGAATCTTCCGCGGCCAGGCTCAAAGGAAGCAAACGGCCCTCTTCCTCGGCCGCCCGGCGCAGATTGCCCAATATGCAGCCCGCATCGGCCACCAGCGTATTGGAAATGGTGTCGATGGAGCGAATGCGGTTCATGCGGTCCATCGACAGCACAATATTGCTCGGCGAAACATCCGGTGTGGCGCCACCGCACAAACCGGTATTGCCACCCCGAGGCACCACCGGCACACGATACTCGTTGCACAGGCGCAGACAATCGGCCACCTGCCGGGTGTTGCCTGGCCGCACCACCGCCTGGGCATCGCCTTTGTAGACACCGCGCCAATCGGTCAGCCAGGGTTCGATTTCGGCTGGATCGGTGATGACGGCATCCTTGCCAAGCGTTTGCGTCAGCGTATTAAGAAATTCTTGCTTCATTTGCGGTCTGCGTTAAGGGAAGAAGACGGTGAAGACGCGACATCTAGCCCCAGGCGTTCGCACGCCCGCTGCAGATGTTCCTGCGCTCGCAGGCGCGCGGCCACAGGGTCGCGCGCGCTGATTGCCCTGAAGATAGCCTCATGCTCTTCGTGCACGCTTTGGGTGCGGGCCAGGGCCTTTGACGCATGAGACGCGCCGGGCGATTCCAGTTCCAGCGTGTGCAGGCGGGCCACCTGCACGCTGTGCCGCCACTGGTCGGATAAATAAGCCAGCAACTGCGAGTAATGCGGGTTGTGCGTGGCGGCGGTCAGGCTGCGATGAAAGGCGAAATCCCATTCCAGCGCGCTTTCGGGCACATGCAAAGACGCTTTCAGCTCGGCCAGAATATGCGCCATGTGGCGGAGATCTTCAGGTGTGGCGCGCTGCGCCGCCAGGGCCGCCGCCGCACCTTCCAGGCCCGCCCGCAGTTCGTAGATATGCAGCAAAGCCTGGCGATTGCCACCGAAAGCGGCATCAAGCTGAAAGCCGTCATCCAGGGTATTGGCCAGCACCATGCAGCCTGCGCCCTGGCGGCTGCGCACCAGCCCTTTGGTGCGCAGCCGTTCGGTCGCCTCACGGATGACGGCGGCGCTGACGCCGAATTCTTCGGCCAGCAACCGCCCGGCGGGCAACTTGGCCCCTACCGGGTAGCGGCCCGCGAGAATTCTTTCGGTAAGAACACCTGCCACGTGATCGGTCAGGCTGATACGTTGTTTCAGCATTCCACGATGATATCAGGTTATCAGATAACCTGATATCCCCGCTAAGACCCGCCTGCCCTGCTGCCTTTCGCTGTTTTTAAGACAGATCAAGTATTTCGCAATTGGGTATGAATCAATCTTGAAACACTATATGTAGTGGTTTAAATTCTATCAAACACTAAATAAAGGAATCGGAGTCAACAACCATGGCTGAGATAGATGTGCGATCGTCGGTGGACGAATACCTGAACCGGGCAGACTGGCGGGTCAATGCCAATGCGAATCAGGGGTATTCGCTGGGCGGGCTGATTCTGAATCTTTCGGGCAAGGTCATCGCCAACTACTGGCTCAATCATGTGTATCCGCCTGATATCGGCGAGGCCCACCGCGAAGGGGATCTGCACATTCACGACCTGGACATGCTGTCCGGCTATTGCGCCGGGTGGTCGTTGCGCACACTGCTGCATGAAGGCTTGAACGGGGTGCCCGGCAAGGTGGAATCGGGGCCGCCCCGGCATCTGTCCAGCGCAGTCGGGCAGATCGTGAACTTCCTGGGCACCATGCAGAACGAATGGGCGGGCGCTCAGGCGTTCAGTTCCTTCGACACCTATATGGCGCCCTTTGTCCGCAAAGACGCGCTGAGTTACGAAGCGGTTCGCCAGTGCATGCAGGAACTCATCTACAACCTGAATGTGCCATCGCGCTGGGGTACGCAAACCCCCTTCACCAACCTGACCTTCGACTGGGTCTGCCCGGAAGACCTGCGCGAACAGGTGCCGGTCATCGGGGGCGAGGAAATGCCCTTCACCTACGGCGACTTGCAGGCGGAAATGGACCTCATCAACCGCGCCTATATAGAAGTGATGATGGCGGGCGACGCCAAGGGGCGGGTATTCACCTTCCCGATTCCCACCTACAACATGACGGAAGATTTCGACTGGCACAGCTCCAATGCACAACGCCTGTTCGAGATGACGGCGCGTTACGGCCTGCCCTACTTCCAGAATTTCATCAATTCAGAACTCAAGCCAAACATGATCCGCTCAATGTGCTGCCGCCTGCAGCTTGATTTGCGGGAATTGCTCAAACGCGGCAATGGTCTGTTTGGTTCGGCTGAACAGACCGGCTCCTTGGGTGTCGTCACGATCAATTGCGCCAGGCTGGGTTATTTGCACGCCGGCGATGAAGCGGCCCTGATGGCCCGGCTGGACGAGCTGCTGGAACGGGGCCGCGACAGCCTGGAAATCAAACGCGAAGTGATTCAGCAGCTGATGGATGACGGTCTGTTTCCCTACACGCGGCGCTACCTGGGCACATTACGCAACCATTTCTCCACCCTGGGGGTGAATGGCATCAATGAAATGATACGCAATTTCACCCACGACGCACACGACATCACCAGCCGCTGGGGCCATGAGTTTGCAGTGCGGCTGCTGGATCACGTTCGCGAGAAAATGGTGGAATTCCAGCAGGAAACCGGCCATATGTACAACCTGGAAGCTACAC
>JAAZDZ010000193.1 GCA_012512545.1 Alcaligenaceae bacterium
ACACGGCATGAATCACGGACAGCTGATAGACCTCGACCGGCTGTACCAGCCCCTGCCAGCCCTGCTGCCAGAGAAAATGAATCAGGACATACACTGCCGAAGCGCTCATGGCGTAAGCCACCAACCGCGTTGAACCCACCCGCGCCAGGACTTCCCCCGAACTGATCAGATAAATGGCATAGGTAAAAGCCGAGCCCAGTACAAACCCTGCGCCCAGCAACACATTGCTGCCCGCAAAGGAAAGATCATGAATAAAGGCCAGCAACACCCCCGCGTAGGACAGCCCCATGGCCAGCCACTGCGCGCCCGTAATGCGCCGCTTGAGGTACAGCGCTGAAATCAACAGCACAAACGTGGGCGACAAGAACAATATCAAGCGCTCAAGACCGGCGCTGATGTACTGCAGACCCAGGAAATCCAGATAGCTCGACAGGTAGTACCCGATAAAGCCCAACAGCAGAATCAGGGCCGCATCGCGTCGGCGCAGCCGCTCTATCCGGCCTGCCCGCGCCCGCCGCGCCTGGAAGACAGCCACCAGCGCGAAAAAAGGCAGCGAAAACAACATGCGAAAACCGATGACGGTTAACGCATCAACCCCATGAAGGTAGGTCAGCTTGGTTACGATGGCCTTGGCCGAAAACAGCACAGACCCCACCACCGCCAGCAGGAAACCCGTCCAGTATTGAGCGCTCAGGGCTGCCGGGCGCGTTGCTTCTTGTTTTGTCATGCTCATTGAATAGGGTTTTCAGCCCTGACTGCATTCCCGGTTCATTGTACTGGCCGGGCGGGTCAAGGGCGACATGCCCGCGCGCGCACTCCTGAAGCAATCCAGGCATGCCATATGCACTCTTCTGCTGAGCCCAGACCGACGGCAGTGCCATCAGGTGCCACCCGGCCGGGGCCGACAAGTCAGGAGAGACTTATGCCGAACCAAGGAAACAACCCCGGTCAAGGCCAGCAGCCCGGCCAGCAAGGGCAAGGCAAGCCCGATCAAGGTCAACAAGGGCAAGGCCAGAATCCCGGCCAGACGGGTCAAGGCGGTCAACAAGGCCAGAACCAAAATCCGGGGCAACCCAACCAGGGCGGCCAGCAGAATCGCTGATCAATCCGCTGTGCATCAGACCCGCTTCGGCGGGTTTTTTTTGTTGGTGGCTCCGGGCGTTTCGAAGTTCAGCGCCTCACCTTGGGATTTCCCATCCCCGATACCCTTCGAGGCGACAGTGACCGTCTCTTCCGTTGCGTATAGCGATCATATATACAACATACGCATGATTAAGAGCTTCCGACACAAGGGCATCCAAACAAAGCACGCTCCACGCCTCCATGCCCAGCTCACCGCCCTACACGCAGCAGTTCAACCCGAAGATATGAACGCTCCGGGATGGAAGCTACACAAACTGTCCGGGAAGAACCCCAAGGGCCAGGCCGTCCAAGATTATTGGGCCGTGTCGGTCAGCGGAAACTGGCGTCTTACCTTCTATTTCGAGAATAAAGACGCTGTTCTGATGGATTACCAGGACTATCACCAGGAGAAAATCATGCGTATGCATAATCCCGCGCAGCCCTTTCGCGCATCCTCAACGGCTTTGCCGGCATCTCAGCGGATATGGCTCTGCGCCTGCGTGACGCACTAGGAACCAGCGCCGAAATGTGGGTCAACCTGCAGTCCAACTACGACCTATGGCAGGCAGAGCAACGCCCCAGGCCAAAAGTGATGTCATTCCGCGAGCCAGCCCACGCCTGCACCTCGGGGTCCCGGCCCGGCCAGCCACAACCAGTAGGCCACCAGCGCCCCAGCCCCGGCATGCGCTGGCTCTCAGCAAGCAAGGCGGCAGAAGGATGCTGGTGGCTAACTGCCCCCAGAGATTAATCCTAGCGGTGGCGCGTTCCGGGATTTTTCTTGTGGTGGGTATGCGCGCCACGCTCCTTGCTCACACGTTGGCCGCCGCCTTGTGTGGTAAGGGTCATGCCCTTGGGGGCGACGGGACGTGGAGTGCTCTTGCGGTCGGCTTCAGTAACAATTTTGTTTCCCATGAAAATCTCTCCAGTTTGGTAAAGCTTGCCATTGTCACATAATCGCTCGACTTATTGTTGGCAGCAGGCAGCAGGAAGCAGGAAGCAGGAAGCAGGAAGCAGGAAGCAGGAAG